>NZ_JAKRNB010000008.1:0-111908 GCF_022347395.1 Corynebacterium sp. ACRPF | reverse complement strand
GGCAGACAAACCAATCAACACACAACCATGCACACAAAAAATAAAAAGTACATTGGCACACTATTGAGTTCTCAAACATCATCCGCACACCACAAAAAATTAACCTACCGTTAACCTCTCGTTGGCGGCTCGTACAAACTTACTCAACTCAATGAACCCTGTCAAATCCTTGAACCAAGTCCGCACGAAATTCGCTCAAAAGTAACCTCCCGGCTACCTCGCGGCGACTTGGATTAATGTAGTCCAACCCCTCCAACAATGACAAATCCCCAGCACACGACGAAAAACGGTGTGCTGGGGGCGTCGTTAAAAGAGTTCTTCTTCTTGAGTTCTTTCAATTGTGGCGCCGAGGCGCTGCAGGTTTTCTACAAAGTTGGGGTATCCGCGGTCGATGTGGAAGACATCGTGGACCGTAGTGGTTTCATCCGCGCACAGTGCAGAAAGTACAAGACCCGCACCCGCACGAATATCGGAACTCCACACGTGAGTAGAAGAGAGCCGTTCTTTACCGCGGACTACTACATGGTGACCGTCAACCTGGGCGTCGGCACCCAAGCGCAGCATTTCATCCACAAAGCGGAAGCGGGATTCAAAGACATTCTCCGTAATGACGGTCGTTCCGTCCGCAATGGCAGAGATACCAATAGCCATCGGCTGCAGGTCGGTGGGAAATCCCGGAAATGGCAGTGTCTGGTAGTCAACAGCCTGTGGTCGTTGATCCATGCGCACGCGAAAACCATTCTCATAGGTCTCTAGTTCCGCACCGGCAGACTTCAGCTTTTCCAGCGGCAGGTGCAGGTGGCGCGGGGAAATTCCACCCACGGTGATATCGCCCTGGGTCATGGCAGCAGCGTACGCCCACGTGCCGGCCACAATTCGGTCACCAATAACCTCATGCTGGGTGGGCTGCAGCTTATCGACGCCGCGGATGGTTACCACCGAGCTTCCCTCGCCCTCGATATCGGCACCCATGGACTTGAGCATGGTGCACAGATCGACGATCTCCGGCTCGCGAGCCGCGTTATGGAGAACGGTTTCCCCTTCGGCGAGGACCGCAGCGGTAAGAATATTTTCGGTTGCGCCTACGGACGGGAAGTCCAGGCGGATATTCGCACCGCGCAGGTGCGTAGCCTCTGCCACGACGGCACCGTGTTCAATACGGGTGGTGGCGCCGAGCTTTTCTAGGCCGGTTTGGTGCATATCGAGCGGGCGCGAACCAATCGCGTCACCACCAGGCAACGCTACCTTCGCGTGGCCACAGCGGGAGGTCAAAGGCCCGAGCACGCAGACGGATGCGCGGAATTGGCGGACCGCGTCAAAATCCGCGTTGGATTGCGGCTGTGCAGGGGTAGTAATCCGGACCTCAGAGCCCTCGATGACTACCTCGCAGCCGAGCCCCTCGAGGACCTTCTTCATGAGGGGGACGTCCAGAATTTCTGGGCAGTTGGTCAGCGTCGTAGTGCCCTCCGCCAGCAAGGATGCGGCCATGAGCTTCAAGACGCTATTTTTCGCGCCATCTACTTTAACGGTGCCCTCTAGGCGGGCACCGCCGGAAACAATAAACTGATCTTTCACAACTGCCTACGCTACCGGTTCTTAGGGCAATGCGCCGATACGACGGGCAGCATTAACGGCCTCGTAGCGGGTATGCGCACCGAGTTTGCGCATTACCGAGCGCAGATAAGACTTCACGGTTTCTGCGCCGATACCCATTTCCTCGGCCGCTTCTACGTTGGTATGGCCTAGCGCCACACAAGAGAGCACGTCGAGCTCGCGGGCGGAGAGCTTGGTGGATTGCTTCACGCGCACCGGCGAGACCATCTGGTCACACAGCGTCTCTAGCTCCTTGCGCAGCTCTTCGTCTTCTACGCGGTTCGCCAGCATGCGCAGCTTGGAGTGAGTGGAGCGGACCTGTTCCCACTCGGCGCCGTTCATGACGTGGCCGCGGGCGGCTCCGCCCTTGGACCCATCGGCACGGCGCATGGCGGAATTAACGGCCAGGTCTTGCTCGAGGGTGCGCGCGGTCATCGTCACTTCTTCAATGACCTTATCGCCCAAACGAACTGGGGAGTGCACGCCTACGTAGAGGACGCCGCGAATTTCGCGCTGCACAGTAACGGGCACTGCCACGATGGAGTGCAGGCCTTCATCTTGGATCACGCGGTCGTTCTCGTGCGAAATGGTGGTGGCACGAGTGTAATCGGATACACCTACCGCGCGGCGAGTGCTGACCACTCGGCCACCTACACCGACGCCGGAGTCAATGATCAGATTCTGCAGCGCTGGGGTGCGTAGCCCCACCCACTGCGTGATCTGCAGGCGATTATCGGGCAGCAGCGTGGCGTACATCGTCACCGGAATACCTGTAGCGGTCTTCAGGGACGACAGGGCCGCGCGTACGGATTCTTCATCATCTTTGAGGCGATGCGACTCCATGAGACTCTTTCCTCGTCGGGGGTAACCAAGCAGGTGTACCCGTCCTCCCCCGGGAATTTGGGGACCAGCGGGCAACTGAGTGGAAGTATAGACAGCATGTGGGGGTAATTCGAAATCGCCCTCGGCTTATCCGGCGCCGCAATCCCACATGAAATGCCCGAATGCCCGGTCTAGAATTTATATACTGACTGGTCTACTTGTGTAGTGTACGCTTGCGTTGTACGCGATTTGAACCCAAATCTGATTCCCAAAGGAGTCCACAGAATGGCTGTCTACAACAACATTATGGAAACCATCGGCGGCACCCCGCTGGTCCGCCTGAACCGCCTCACCGAGGGCAAGGGCGCCACCGTGCTTGCCAAGGTTGAGTCCTTTAACCCGGCTAACTCCGTGAAGGACCGCATCGGCAAGGCCATCGTTGAAGCGGCCGAGAAGTCCGGCCAGCTCAAGCCAGGCGGCACCATCGTGGAGGCCACCTCCGGCAACACCGGCATCGCCCTGGCCCTGGCTGGCGCCACCTTGGGCTACAAGGTCATCCTGACCATGCCGGAGACCATGTCCAATGAGCGCAAGGTGCTGCTGCGTGCCTACGGCGCAGAAATCGTGCTGACCCCGGGCGCTGCGGGCATGCAGGGCGCCGTCGACAAGGCGAATGAAATCGTCGCCGAGACCGATAACGCCATCTTGGCTGCACAGTTCGCTAACGAGGCAAACCCGAAGATTCACGAGGAAACCACCGGCCCAGAGATTTGGGAAGACGCCGAGGGCAAGGTTGACGCCTTCGTTGCGGGCGTAGGCACCGGCGGCACCGTTACCGGTGTAGGTCGCTTCCTGAAGTCCAAGAACCCAGACCTGCACCTGGCTGCGGTCGAGCCGTCCGACTCCCCTGTCCTGTCTGAAGGCCACGCTGGCCCGCACAAGATTCAGGGCATCGGCGCTAACTTCGTTCCTGAGGTACTTGACCGCGAGCTTCTCGACGAAGTCTTTACCGCCACCACCGAGGAGTCCATCAAGGCATCCCGCGACCTGGCTACCCAGGAAGGCCTGCTGGTTGGCATCTCCGCCGGCGCCAACGTTTCCGCAGCTCTGAAGCTGGCGGAGCGCCCAGAGTTCGAGGGCAAGACCATTGTGGTTGTCCTGCCGGACTTCGGTGAGCGCTACGTCTCCACCATCCTCTTCGAGGACATCCGCGAAGCTTAAATTACTTCGCTTGAATAAAAGCACCCGCCAACCTTGGCGGGTGCCTTTTTTATGCCAGTACTATGTGGGCATGAACATTATGAGCTACATCCGTGAAGACTTAGCAAATGCAAGAGATCACGATCCGGCCGCGCGTGGCGACGTCGAAAATGCAGTAGTGTACTCCGGCCTCCACGCGGTGTGGTCTCACCGCATTTCGCACTGGATGTGGAAGCGTGGGCTGCGCGGGCCCGCGCGCATCTTGGCGCAGATTAACCGCTTCTTTACCGGCGTGGAGATCCACCCTGGCGCCACTATCGGCCGCCGGTTCTTTATTGACCATGGCATGGGCATCGTCATTGGTGAAACCGCCGAGATTGGCGATGGCGTCATGCTCTACCATGGCGTCACCCTCGGCGGCCAGGTGCTCACCCAGACCAAGCGCCACCCCACTATCGAAGACAATGTCACTATCGGTGCGGGCGCCAAGGTGCTCGGCCCCATTACGATCGGTGAAGGATCGGCCATTGGCGCCAATGCCGTGGTGACGAAGGATGTTCCCGCCGAAAATATCGCGGTGGGCATTCCGGCCAAGAACCGTCCGCGCAACCCGAATGAGCGCATCAAACTGGTCGACCCCGACTACTACATCTAAATTCTCTCCCAGCGGCTCACAGGCAACTGTGGGCCGCTTTTTATATGCCTTCTGGGCGCAACAGGTCGCGGTATTCGGGATTCTTTTCTATAAAGTGCGCCACGGCGGAGCAGGAAGCAATGACTTGCTTGCCGACGCCCCGGGCGTCGTCAAGCGCGGCCTTAATCAGCGGCGCGGACAATCCTTGGCCACGGAAAGCATCTTTAATGACCGTGTGGTTGAACTCGCGGGTCGTGCCGGCATCTACGTAGTGGCACGCGCCCGCCTCGACGCCGTCCACGGTAAGGACGTAACGGGACTTATCGGTCTGGTGTGCAATAGCGTGTTCCATGTGCCCATACTAAGCAAAAATGGCCCCTCTTACGAGGAGCCATTATTGTGGCCAGAGCCAGGATCGAACTGGCGACCCCACACTTTTCAGGCGTGTGCTCTACCGACTGAGCTATCTGGCCAGAAACCCGAAGGTTTCCGCGACCCTGACGGGACTTGAACCCGCGACCTCCGCCGTGACAGGGCGGCGCGCTAACCAACTGCGCCACAGGGCCATTTTTAATTATGTGTGTGCTCTTGGGCACGGATAGATACTTTACAGAAGACTCCCAAGACTCACCAAATCAGCACGTCAGAACGCTATTTAGGCGGTGAAAGCGGATCGTTTCCGCTCAAGTTCATCTCGAAGCGCTCGTAGTCTTCCAGCGCGGAAAAATGCCGCGAATAGAGGTCACAATCTCGATCCACATGGCCGTAGAGGGCGGGTGCGACGTCGACAATGTGGCGCAGCTTCAGGCCCTCATATTCTTGCTCGCGAGTCCATTCAACGGCCTTGCGGTGCGCCTCCTCATCCGAGTCCGCATAGATGAGGAAGAAGTCCTCACGGAAGAAGTTAGAGTGCTCCGAGCTTTCGGAGGCGAGTTCAAAGACAGCGATTCCGACATATGGCTCCATGGCGCCAGCCTAGCAAAACCAAAAGCAGCAACCGCCGAAGCGATTGCTGCTCATTCTGCGACCTTGACGGGACTTGAACCCGCGACCTCCGCCGTGACAGGGCGGCGCGCTAACCAACTGCGCCACAAGGCCAATCGAATATTTAATTCGGACCAACACTTTCGTGTTGGTACCCCCAACGGGATTCGAACCCGTGCCGCTGCCGTGAAAGGGCAGTGTCCTAGGCCGCTAGACGATGGGGGCCCGTCGCGCTAAGGCGACTTCTAGAAATATACTGGAGACCTCACCTAGTTACAAAATCGCTCCCCCAGAAAGATTAGGAACCATGTCTGACCAGCATCAAACGTGCTCCTGCCACGAGCCGCACGTGCACGGATATAACGCGGATTCTAAGAGCAAGGATCGCTACCTCGCCAGACTCAAGCGCATTGAGGGGCAGGCGCGCGGCATCCACCGGATGGTCGAGGAAGACCAATACTGCATCGACATCATTACCCAGATTTCGGCGGTGAAGTCGGCGTTGGAAAATGTCTCGCTAGCGCTCCTGGAAGACCATATTGAGCACTGTGTGGCCGGTGCCGCCGCCGAGGACGGTGAAGTAGCCACCGAGAAGCTAGAAGAGGCCATGCGCGCCATTAAGAAGATGGTGAAAAACTAAAAGGAGCCACCCAAAAAGGTGGCTCCAGTTGTGGGCCCTGTGGGGATCGAACCCACGACCTGCGGATTAAAAGTCCGTAGCTCTACCAACTGAGCTAAAGGCCCAACGTCGCTACATTTTAGCTTGCGGTATTTGCAAAGTCCTAATTAGGGGGCGTCGGCAAGCGAAAGGCGCCCAGCTCGCCGCTGAGCGCCTGCCGGGGAGTGGCTACATTAGCCGCGCATATCGCCCTTCTCCATGAAGCGGACCTGGAAGTCAAAGGCGGTCTTCAGGTCATGCGGGGTGTGCTGGAACTTGTTTTCCTTGGCACGGTTGAAGTACTCCTCGAGCAACGGACGGTAATCCGGGTGCGCCACGGAGATGACCTTCTCCACGCGTTCCTTCGGCGCCAGGCCACGCAGGTCAGCCACGCCGTACTCGGTAATGATGACCATGGTGTCGTGCTCGGTGTGGTCCGTGTGGGACACGAACGGAACCAGCGCGGAAATTGCGCCGTCCTTGGCCACGGACGGGGAAACGAAGGTGGAGATATAAGCATTGCGGGTGAAGTCACCCGAGCCACCGGTGCCGTTCATGATGCGGGAGCCGGATACGTTGGTGGAGTTGATATTGCCGTAGATATCGGCCTCAATCATGCCATTGGAGGAAATCAGGCCGACGCGGCGAATGACCTCCGGGTGGTTGGAGACCTGCTGTGGGCGGAGGATGATGTGCTTGCGGTAGCGCTCTGCCTCCTCATTCATCTTCTCCGCGTAGTCCGGGGACAGCGCGAAGGAGGTGGCGGAAGCCATGGTCATCTTGCCCGCATCGATGAGATCGAGCATGCCGTCCTGAATGACCTCGGTATAGGCCTGAATATTCTCAAACTTGGAATCCAGCAGGCCGGCCATCACGGCGTTGGGGACGTTGCCCACGCCGGACTGCATGATGAACTTGTCATACTCAAGACGACCAGCGGCGACCTCCCCCTCGAGGAACTCGATGAAGTTGGCGGCGATCTTCTCGGAAACTTCGTCCGGTTCCTTGAATGGTGCGTTGCGGTCCGGGGCATCGGTCTTTACCACTGCAACAACCTTGTCCTCCGGCACCTCCATGTAGGTGGTACCGATGCGGTCACCCGGCTTAGTGATAGGGATTGGCTGGCGGTTAGGCAGCTTTTCAATGCGATAGATATCGTGCATGCCCTCGAGGTTGATGGACTGCCACTCATTGATCTCGATGATGATCTTATCCGCAGCCTCGATGAACTCGAGGTTATTGCCCACTGCGGAGGACGGCACCACGTGGCCTTCTTCGGTAATGCGCACGGCCTCAATAATGGCTACCTGGAAGTCACCGTAGAAGCCCTCTTCTACCTGCTGGCCCGAGTGAGACAGGTGGATATCCTGGTAGAGAGCGGTGCCATCATTAAACTGCTTACGCAGGGTGGGATCTGAGTTATAAGGAGAGCGAAAGCGAATCGCCTCAGCTTCCGCCAGAACACCATCGCAGTCCGGGGCAGTGGAAGCGCCGGAGAAGACGTCGATCTTAAATTCCTCGCCCTTTTCATGGAGAGCCTTGGCCTTTTCTGCAATGGCGGTGGGCAGACCCTTGGGGTAGCCAGCACCGGTGAAGCCAGAAATGCCCACGCGGTCACCGTGGTTGACGTGCTGAGCAGCCTCTTCAGCGGAAACTACGAGCTTCTCGAATGGGGCATACGCGATTCTCTCTGACAAGGGTAATCCTCCTTCATTAAGGGGCCAGCCAAAATAACGGCCGTTCTAATTAGTTACACAGCCCACATTAGCGAATCTTTGCAAGATTTCCACCACTTCTGTGTGACCTTTACCCCATAAAGCAAAAATAGGGAACGGCGCCACTGTGGGCCCGGTTGCTATTTTCCCCCGTTAACTAGCACAATTGGGGCGTGAATTTGCGCATTGGACACTACGATCTCTCCTCCCCCGTCATCCTCGCCCCGATGGCGGGGGTAACCAACGTTGCCTTCCGCACGTTGTGCCGCGAGCAGGAGCTGCAGCGCACCGGCACGGTGTCGGGCCTCTACGTTTGCGAGATGGTCACCGCCCGCGCCTTGGTAGAGCGCAATGAAAAGACGCTGCACATGACCACCTTTGCGCCGCAGGAGGATCCCCGTTCCCTCCAGATCTATACGGTGGATCCGGAATATACGTATAAGGCCGCGAAGATGATCGTCGACGAAAACCTGGCGGACCACATCGATATGAACTTTGGTTGCCCGGTTCCGAAGGTGACCCGCCGCGGTGGCGGTTCCGCGCTGCCTTATAAACGACGCCTCTTTGGCAATATCGTCTCCGCCGCGGTCAAGGCCACAGAGGGCACCAATATTCCGGTCACGGTAAAGATGCGCGTGGGCATTGACGACGAACACCATACGCATCTCGACGCCGGGCGCATCGCCGTCGAGTCCGGTGCCGCCGCCGTTACCTTGCACGGCCGCACCGCCGCTCAGCGCTACTCTGGCGAAGCCCGATGGGACGAAATCGCGCGCCTCAAGGAACATCTGGCGGATACTGGCGTGCCAGTGCTGGGCAATGGCGATATCTTCCGTGCCGAGGATGCCCGCCGCATGATGGAACAGACCGGCTGCGACGGCGTGCAGGTAGGCCGCGGCTGCCTCGGCCGCCCGTGGCTTTTTGCCGAGCTCGGCGCTGCGCTGCGCGGCGAGTCCATTCCGGCAGAGCCCACCCTGGGCGAGGTCACCCAGGTAATCCTCCGCCACGCGGAGCTATTGGCGGAGCACGATGGCGAGGACAATGCTTCCCGCGATATCCGCAAACACATCGGTTGGTACCTGCGTGGTTTCCCGGTTGGTGGCCAGGTCCGCGCGGGCTTAGCCAAGGTCAATTCCCTCGATGCCTTGCGTGAGCTACTTGCACCTTGGGCAGAGTCCGATGCCCTGGCTGCCGACGCCGACGGGGCCCGCGGCCGCCAGGGCTCGCCATCCAAGGTGGCTTTGCCGGATGGTTGGCTCGACGATCCAGAGGACGATTGCGTTCCGGTTGCCGCTGACATTATGAACTCCGGCGGATAACCTAACAAAGATATAAGAGCAGCTAGGGGCACCCAGGAAACTCGCATTTATGCTCCACTTAAGTTGCGCAGGGGCCGAAATTTTTCGCTATTATCTTTGGCATGCGTGCCGCTTACAGGGAACACCTAGACAATTTCTCCCACGACCTCATCGTGATGTGCGATACCGTTCGCGACATCATGGATAAGGCCTCCGTGGCGCTGCTGCAGGGCGCCTTGGACTCCGCGGAAGATGCTCTCACCATGACTGAGGAGCTAGATGAGTTCCGCGCTAGGTGCTCTGAGCGTGCCGTAAAACTCTTGGCCCTGGAAAACCCCATGGCACAGGACCTCCGTCAGGTGGTCTCCTCGATTTATATCGTGGAGGATCTCTACCGCATGGGCCGTTTAGCCCAGCACATAGCGGACTCCGCGCGCCGCCGCCACCCTGACGCCGTGGTACCGGCGAGTTACATCGGCTACTTCGAGGAGATGTACCGCCTCACTGAAGAAATGGGGTCAGTGCTGCACGATATCCTCGTCACCCCTGATGCGGATTTATCCATCAATCTCCGTGCCGACGATGACGCGGTGGATGATATCAACTCCCACATCTTGCGCATCCTGACCCAGCGCGAATGGGAGGGCACCGTGCGCGAGGCAGTAGAGACCTCGCAAATTACGCGCTACTACGAGCGCTATGCAGACCACTGCGTCTCCGTGGCCGGCCACATCATCTATCTGACCACGGGTCTTTTGCCCAATGACTATGCCAAGAAGCTAGAAGAGGACAAAAAGGACGCCGACTTCGAAGCACGGATGGCTGACCTCGAGCGTCAATTCCGCCGTTAGACGGATTTAAGCACCAAAGAAGGGGGCCGGTTCTTTCGAACCGGCCCCCTTCTCTCGGACAATCTCTCTTACTCTTTAGCCAAAGCGGCCAGAGATGTAATCCTCGGTCTCCTTCTGAGAAGGATTCTCAAAGATCTTGGTGGTGTCATCGAACTCCACCAGGTGGCCCGGCTTACCGGTTGCTTCCAGGGAGAAGAAGCCGGTCTTATCGGATACGCGGGCAGCCTGCTGCATGTTGTGGGTCACGATCACGATGGTGAAGTTTTCCTTCAGCTCGTGGATGAGGTCCTCCACGGCGAGGGTGGAAATCGGGTCCAGTGCGGAACAAGGCTCGTCCATGAGCAATACCTCTGGCTCCACGGCGATAGCGCGGGCGATGCACAGACGCTGCTGCTGACCACCGGAGAGGCCGCCGCCTGGCTTATCCAGGCGGTCCTTAACCTCATCCCACAGGTTGGCGCCGCGCAGGGACTTCTCCGCGACCTCCTTGAGCTTCTTCTTGTTCTTTTCACCGGACAGCTTCAGGCCTGCCACCACGTTGTCCTCGATGGACATCGTGGGGAACGGGTTAGCCTTCTGGAAGACCATGCCGATGGTGTTGCGCACGGATACCGGGTCAACCTTCGGACCGTAGATATTGGTGCCATCGAGCAGGATTTCGCCCTTAACGTAGGCGCCGGGGATGACCTCGTGCATGCGGTTAATGGTGCGCAGCACGGTGGACTTACCACAGCCGGAAGGGCCGATGAATGCGGTCACGGCCTGGGCCGGGATCTGCATATTCACGTTCTGCACGGCGTGGAAGTCGCCGTAAAAAATGTTCACGTCATTGAGCGCGAGCTTAGACATTTGGGAGTTTCTCCTCTAGCAAGTGTATGGCGGAATCGAGTGGTACGGCGTTTACTTCTTAACCGAGAACTTCGCGGAAACGATGCGGGCCGCAATATTGAGGACGGCGATGAGGATAACCAGCGTCAACGCTGCGCCCCAGAGCTTGTCCAGTACGGCGGGCTGTGCGCCGGCCTTGTACATATCCAGCATCATCAGCGGGAGCGAGGACTGCGAGCCCTTGAAAGCATCCCAGTTGATGACGGAGGAGGAACCAACCAAGACCAGCACCGGCGAGGACTCACCCATCACGCGGGCAATCGCCAGCATGATGCCGGTGACGATGCCGGACAGTGCGGTAGGTAGAACGATGCGGGCGATGGTCTTCCACTTCGGAACGCCGAGAGCGAAGGACGCCTCACGCAGGTCCATTGGGACCACGCGCAGCATCTCTTCGGTATTGCGCACCACAATCGGAATCATCAGCAGCACCAGGGATAGCGCCACGGCGAAGCCGGAGCGGCCGAAGCCGAACAGGGTAATCCACATGGCGAAGATGAACAGGGCCGCAACGATGGAAGGCACGCCGGACAGGATGTCTACCATGAAGGTGGTGATGCGGCCGAGCCAGCCGCCCTTGGAGTACTCCACCAAGTAGATGGCGGTAAAGATACCGATCGGGATAGAGATAATGGAGGCCAGAATGGTCTGGACGAAGGTACCCACAATGGCGTGAGCGGCACCGCCGCCGGCAGAGCTATTCATGATGCCGCGCTGGGAGGCGGTCCACCACTCAGGGTTGAGGATGACGCCACTGCCGCGGGCGATGAGTTCCCACAGAACCCACACCAGCGGAACCATGGCCAGAATCATTGCGCCCCAGACCACCGCGGTGGCGATGTTATTGGTCATCTTGCGGGAGCCGGAGATGTCCAGGAAGGTCGCGCCGCCTTGGGAGGCAGGCTTGGCATTAGTAGTCGTAGTCATTGATCCTCCCCTCCTTACTTATTCTTCACGATGGCGCGGGCAATGGCGTTGACCACGAAGGTCAGCAAGAACAGCATGAGGCCGGCGGCGATGTAGGCACCAGCGCGCATCTCGTTACCGAACTCAGCAGATGCCAGGGCGATGGCCGTGGCGAAGGTCGTGCCGCCGTCGAAAAGCGAGAAGCGGAAGTCAATCAGCGGGGAGACAACCATGTACAGCGCCATGGTCTCACCCAGTGCACGGCCCAGGCCGAGCATGGAGCCGGCGATGTAGCCGGACATACCGAACGGCAGAACGGTCATGCGGATAACTTCCCAGCGGGTAGCGCCCAGAGCCAGGGCGGATTCCACCTGGCCCGGAGGGGTCTGCACGAAGACCTCGCGCGCGGTAGCAGCGATGATCGGCAGAATCATCACGGCAAGCACGATGCCACCGGTAAACAGGTTGCGGCCGGTTGCAAACGACGGCGAGTTATCGAAGACGTGGAACAGGAAGAATCCACCCGCCCAGGATTCCATCCAGGAGTAGAAACCGGACAGTGCCGGGCCAAGAACCTGCCAACCCCACAGGCCGTAGACGATGGACGGAACTGCAGCGAGCATGTCCACGAGGAAGCCGAGCGGCTTAACCAAGCGGGCAGGCGCGTAGTTGGACAGGAAGATGGCGATGGCTAGGGCCACCGGCATAGCCAGCAGAAGGGCGAAGACGGAGATGAGAACGGTGGTACCGAACATGGTCGGGATCCCGAACTTCATCGCAGAGGTATCGGTGGTCTCCCAGCGGCCGCCGTAGGTGAAGAAGCCCATGATGCCGCCGTCGTTAACGCCTAGGGCGGGAACCGCACGCCACAGCAGGAAGGCGGCAATGGCGGCAATCATAACGGTGATGAGGGTTGCCGAAGCAGTGGACAGGAATTCAAAGACACGGTCGCCTGGGCGCTTAACGCCGCTATTGGAGCTGGTGGTAGCTACCTCGTCGTGTCCGCTGTTGGAGACTCGCTCGGCAGAGGTGGCGTTTGCATCCGTCTGCTCTGGAGCCGTGGTGAGATTATTGTCTGCCATGAGACTGTTAATCCTTTTCAGCGTTAAAAATGGAAAATATCGTTACATACCTGCGCCCCCAAAGCGCGAATCGTGTGCGGCAGTGGGGGCGGGAGGTATTAAGCTTTTACAGCTTTAGCGCTTACTGCAGAGCGTCAACAGCAGCCTTCAGCTTGTCCAGGTGAGCACCCTCAACTGGGATGAAGCCCTGCTCAGCCAGCTGGTCATCCTGGTGATCCAGGACGGTGGTGAAGAAGGACTTGACCAGCTTGGAGGTCTCCTCATCGTAGCCCTTGGAGCAGACGATGTTGTAGGTGGTCAGGATGAGCGGGTATGCACCCTCGTTGTCGGAGGAGAACAGTGCCTCGGAGTCAACAACCATGTTGTGCTCGGAGTCGGTCTCCTTGAACTCCAGGTTCTCCAGAGCCTTGTTGACGGACTCGGTGGACAGCTCAACCGGGCCGTGGCCGAAGTCGATCTTGGCCTTCTTGACGCCCTCGCCTTCCTTCTGGTCTGCGAAGCCGGCCTCGACGTAGGTGATAGCACCATCGATGCTTGCAACCTGGTCAGCAACGCCGGAGGAGCCGTTAGCACCCTCACCAACAGCGTCTGGGAACTGCTTGCCCTCGGAGTCCCAGTCACCGGTAGCGGCCTTCAGGAACTTCTGGAAGTTTGCGGAGGTACCGGACTCGTCAGAACGGAAGATGACGGTGATGTCCTTGTCCGGCAGGTCAGTGCCCTCGTTGTCAGCAGCGATGGCCTTGTCGTTCCACTTCTTGATTTCGCCCTTGAAGATCTTGCCCAGGGTTTCGGTGGAGAGGTTGATCTCGGTGTCACCCAGGTTGTAGGCGATTGCAACCGGACCGATGGTGGTTGGCAGGTGCCATGCCTCGTTGCCATCGCAACGCTTAGCGGCAGCCTCGACCTCACCCTCGTCTTCCTTCAGAGCGGAGTCAGAACCAGCGAAGTCAGCCTGGCCATTGGTGAAGGCCTCAACGCCGGCGCCGGAACCGGAAGCGTTGTAGGACAGGGAAGCGTCTGGGTGATCCTCGGAGAACGCGGTCTGGAAGTAGGACATTGCGTTCTGCTGGGAGGATGCGCCGTCGCCGACGAGCTCGCCGGAGACGTCCTCGCCGCCAGCGGAATCGGAGGAGGAGCCAGACTCCTCAGAGCAAGCTACGAGAGCGGTAGAGGTTGCGGCTACGATGCCGAAGATTGCGGCAGTGCGCTTGAAGTTGCGAATCACGGGAAAACCCTTTCCGGTGCAGATCAGAGATTGATTGTCCGAGGAAACCGCATCTCCTAGAGAGATACTTCCTGCATCCCGCTCTGCCTTCTGGGGCGAGATGCAGGCGCACAGGTGCGGTTAACTCACAGGGTGTAAAGCTATCCGCAGGATCTGACCAAAAGGGTGCCAAGAGGTAAACACTGGGTGAACAAACGTCGTGCACCCCATGACGTTAGTCACACACGCCCCAAACGACGTGTTCTTCATCAACCTCAAAGCCTAGGCGTTCGTACGCCTTCAACGCCGGATCATTATCCGCTTCTACATAAAGAATTACCCGCTGAGCACCCTTTTCCACCATGCGGCGCAGGCCAATTTGCAGCAGCGGACCGCCCAACTTCTTACCGCGGTAGTCTTCCGCCAAGCCCACCACGTAGACCTCACCGAAGCCCGGAGTTTCCTCCGCATGCCACTTGGTCCAGTGGAAGCCGGCCAGTGCCGGCTCATCCGCCGTATCCCACAGGAAAAGCAGGTCTGCGGGGTCGAACCAGTCTGCCTCCATGCCACGGTGCAGCCGATCGAGATCCCAGCCGCCTTGTTCGGGATGCCAAGAAAAGGCCTCGTTATTGACCTTGAGCCACTGCTCTTCCACAAAGTCCTTGCCCCACTTATCCACCGCCTCGGTGTAATTCAGGGCGGTCAGAGGCAGGCCTTCAGGGCGGGCGGCCGCTGCGAGCTCTTCTCCCCCGATACCCATGACCACCAGCTTGCGGGTGACCTGCAGATCGCGGGAGTGCGCCAGCGCCTGTGCCGCCGGCAGGTTTCCGTGGGCCCAGGCGTGGAGGTTGGGGGTCTTAGCGGAGGCGTCGTAAAGAGCGGCGCCAAAGCCCTGCCCGCGGTAATCGTGGGCAATAAATAGCTCGGCGGTAGAGCCCTCCAGACCGGCTACGCCGCACGGCTCCTCCCCTACCCAGGCCACCAGGTGGCGGTGCTCCAGGCGGGAATCGCTAAGACCGTTGAGGAATTGCTCCGAAAGTGGCGCCATCCCATCCTGGCGTTCTGCCTGCTCAGCCAGCGCTTTTACGCGGCGAGCCAGCTCCGGGGCGTCCGGCAGGTTTTCTTCCGTAATCTTAAAGGCATTGCTAGTCATAGGCCCCAGAATACGTAGGGTAAGAATGAAGGGGTGAGTGTTCTAAAGATTGACCGGCGCATCGTGCACGTCCTCCTCGTAGTGTGCGTGCTCATTGCGGCCTGGGTGGCAGACGCCTGCGTGGCTATGCACACGGAACACAAGGTGGCACAAGCCGTGAAAGCCAATTCGCGGCTGGATAATACGCCGGATGTTTTCATCGGCGGCACCCCCTACGTGTGGGCTGCGGCTTCAAAGGAAATCCCCTACCTCGAGGTCAAGGCGCTGGACGTGGAGGTGCCCAAGCTGGGCATGGTCAACGCTTCGACCGTGCTGCGCGATATCACCGTCACCCCAGAGCAGGTCATGAACGGCGATATTGAGGGCGCACCCGTCTCCACCTACTCGCGCGGCATTTCCTTGGATGGCGTCGCTTTGGGGCGCCTCCTAGGGATTACCGATCTCTCGATTGCCAACCCGGACGATATTTCCCCCTCCGGTGGCACCTCTGCAGAAGCAGAGCTAACGGGCACCCTGCCTGGCGACGCCCACAAGTCCACCGCCAAGGTCACCCTCCGCCTGGTTGGTCCGGAGTTTCGCATGCAGGTCTATGACACGGACGATGAGCGCCTACAAAAGGCCTTTTCCCTCAACTTCGACACCCGCCAGCTGCCGCTTCCGGCCCAAGCGACCGCGGTAAAGATGCAGGGAGGAACCATTTCCTTCGAGGTACAGCGCCGCAATATCAAGGTGCAGCTGGCCCAGCTCTCCCCGCTGGAGATTGAAGGCTCGGAGCAAAAGGCCGTAGAAGAGGCGGAAAAGAAGGCCGCCGATACCAAGCACCGGGTCGGCCCCGCGCCGCAGACTAGCGCAGGCGAATAAAGTCCCGGAGAACTTCCTTCATCGTGCGCTGATGGGCCTCCCGCCTATCCTGCGGGGCGAATACCTCAATGGCATCCTTCACGGAGGCCAAGGTAACCGCGTCAAAGCGCCCCTCCGATTCTCCATCGGCTTGGAAGCGCTGTGGTTCGCGGCAGACGAGCTCTACCCGCATGGCGTCGTCGAAGGCCACCGTCTTTTCCTTGGTGAGCTTATTGAGCCATCCGCGCTTATCAGCACCGAAGAGGTGCAACAGGCCGACAACGCCGCCGAGCCCGCTAAACTCCTCCAACCCAAACAGGGCAAGGCCCTCATCGAAGGAATTGCGCGGGTTAGTCACTACCGGCAGCGGGCCCAGGAAAGTCCACGGGTTGGTATTCGAGGTAAACAGCAGTGGCACATCGTCCTTGCGCAGCTGTTCGCCGCTGCTGGACTCGGCCTTGACTGCAATATGCGGCGGGTTCTTCCGCGCACGGCTCCAAGCCCGAATGGCAACGTTGAGGTAGCGCAGCGGAGTGGCCGAAAATCCCTGTTCGCGGGCACGATCCACGCGTGCCAAGACATCCGCGTCCAAACCGAAGCCGGCGTTGACGGCAAACCACCGCTCGTTCCACGTTCCTAGGTAAATGGTGCGGCGCAGATCCCGGTCGAGCATGCGAGCCAGCACATGGGTAGCCTCCATTGGGGTGTTGGGGAACCCTAGAGCGCGCACAAAGACATTGGCGGAGCCGGTAGGAATTACGGCCAGCGCCGGGATGGACTGCGGATCGGGACACTGCTCATCCGCCGGGCCGAGGAGCCCGTTGACTACCTCGTTGACGGTTCCATCTCCGCCCACAGCAATGATGACGTCGTAGTCATCCCTGGTCATTCCCTTGACCATCTCTTCTGCATGGCCAGGGTAATGCGTAAATTGCACCTTGAGATGCAGGCCCTCTACCGATTGTAGGCAGGGAACGATTTGGCGGAAGAGGGCGTTGGTTTGTGAGGTCGAGTTTGGATTCGAGATCATCAATGCGTGCACGAGGTCCAAGTCTAGTAGTTAAGAAGGCGGGTGCACGACTAGGCTGGACGCCCATGAGCGAAAATAATAATGAAACCACCCCTGAAAACATCGAGACCACCGCGGCTTCCCACCCGGAAAATGATCCTGGAAAGCTCAATGGCAACGATGCCGTGAACCAGGCTGCCGAGCAGTGGAAGGACGCCGCTAGCCGCAATATCCCCGCTCTCGAGCTGGGCGATACCCCGGTACCGGACGATACCGCGAACCTGCGCCAGGGCCCATCGCTGCACGACGGCCTGCTGGGACTACTCCCCCTTGTGGGCGTCTGGCAAGGCGAGGGCCAGGCCCACGATACGAAGGGCCAGGAGTACACCTTTGGCCAGCAGCTGGTCATCGCCCACGACGGCGAGAATTACCTGACCTTTAGCTCCCGCACTTGGAAGATCGATACCGAGGGCAAGCCAGAAGGCCCGTCTGTGCGCGAGACCGGCTTCTGGCGTATCTCGGAAAAGGATGAAATCGAGGTCACCTACACCTCTTCTACCGGCATCATGGAAATCTTCTACGGCGAACCCTTCAATGACCGCGCATGGCAGCTGGAATCCGCCTCCACCATGGTTACGGAAACCGGCCCGAAGAACTTGGGCCCAGGCAAGCGCATGTACGGCCTCATGCCCAATAACAATCTGGGCTGGGTAGACGAGCGCATGGTTGATGGCGAGATGCGCCCCTACATGTCCGCGGAGCTCACCCGCATCGCCGGCTAAGCCCCAAGCGCTGCATCTATAAGGTCTCGGATGACGTCCACGTTATCCGGGGCCTTCAATTTTTTGTCATTGAGCCTAGTTACGCGCGCAGCAACGCGCACCGAGGACACCAACCACACCGAGTCCGCCTTTTCCAGATACTCCACGGTCAGCGGCTTGGCCTTGCAGCGATAGCCTTTCTCTTTGGCGTGCGCGAAGAGCGCCGCTTGCGTGGTGCCGGGCAGGATGCCGCGGCCGGCCGCAGTGCGCAGTTTCTCGCCCTTGACGGCCACCACGGTAGAGGTGGCGCCCTCAAGAATTTCTCCGGTGTCCGGATCGGTGAGGATGAGGTCCTCAAAGCCCTTCTCCCGCGCCATGCGCAGCATCGCCATGGTGGCCGCATAATTGAGCGTCTTGGCGGGCAATTCCTCCGCCACGTGCCACAGGCGGGGGCTTGTCATGACGGCGACGCCGTGGGCGCGCTGCTCTAGCACCTTGTCCTCGATCGGCTGCACAACAACCCACGCGCTCGGCCGCCCCGTGGAGGCGCGCCCGCGGGTATAGGTCCACGTGCATTTAGCATCGCCTTGCTCGTCCCCGCAGAAGTCCGCGATGGCGAGCCGGGTGGCTTCTTCCCACTTGTCCATGGGCGGCTCCGGCAGGTTCATCGTGCGGGCTGAATCGCAGAAGCGTTGCGCGTGGCGCTGCAGGTTAGCGGCTTTGCCTCCGCGCACGAGCAGGGATTCAAAGATGCCATCGCCGCGGGTGACCGCGGCATCGTCGGCGTAGATAAGAGGCAGCGTGGGCATGTGCCTGCGTACCGACCCTCCAAAGGGCTCCACAACGTAGATGACCGGCTCTTTTCGCGGCGAAAACTTCATACATTTGATTATGCCCTACCATCGGTAGTTGTGAGTTATTCTTCGCCTCTTCTGCAGCGCGCCGGTGCCGCGGAGCACCAGGACGCGACCGTACTCGATGCCCAGGGCGTGGCCTGGCACTATGGCAATCCGCTGGGCGAGCAACGGGCCGCCGATGGCGGCACCATCGTCATTGACCGCTCCCAGCGCCGCGTCATTCGCGTGAGCGGCAAGGACGCCGCCGAGTTTCTTAATAATCTACTTTCACAGAAGCTTGACGACGCCCCCGTGGGCTTCACCGCCGGCGCCCTCGACCTAGACATCCAAGGCCACATCCTCCACCACATGGATACCGTGCGGACCGAAGATGCCTTTCTTATCGACGTCCCCGCGGCGCAATTCGACTCCCTCTTTAAGTTCCTCACCATGATGGTCTTCTGGTCCGAGGTCACCGTAGAGGAAGCCGATATCGCCATCCTCACCCTCCTGGGTGAGGCCGATGTTTCCCTTCCACCCATGGTGGAGTTTGCCCGCCAGGTCCAGTGGCCGGGAATCAAGCGCGTTGACCTGGGCATTCCGCGGGAATCCTTGGTCGAGTCAACGAACCACCTGGAGGAATCCGGTGCACGGCTAGCGGGGCTCATGGCGTTTACCGCCGAGCGCGTCCGTGCCCGCGAGCCGGAGCTGGCAGCGGATCTGGATAATAAGTCCATCCCCCACGAGGTGCCGCAGTGGATCAGCCGCAGCGTGGATAACCCGGCCCACGTTCACCTCAATAAGGGCTGCTACCGCGGCCAGGAAACGGTGGCGCGCGTAGAAAATCTGGGCCGCTCCCCTCGCCTATTGGTGCAGCTGCACCTCGACGGCTCCGCGCCGCAACGTCCAAATGTGGGCGATGACATTACCTTCAATGGACGTAAGGTAGGCCGCATCGGCACGATTGTGGATGACTGCGATTTCGGCCCCATCGCCCTAGGCCTAGTGAAGCGCTCTGCGCTGGACGCCGGCACCCTAGAAGTGGGCGATACCGCGGCGTCTATCGATCCTTCCTCCATCCCCGAGGATGAGGGCCCCAAGGCCGGGCGTGAGGCAGTAAACCGGCTGCGCGGGCGTTAGATCTCCCACTAGCTAGGGGGCGGTGCGGAATTTTTTCGTCACACAGGCTATTGTGTCTTACAGGAAGATACTCAATAGACAAGTCGATGGGGCGCCCAAGAATCCCTGGCGCGCCCTACTAACCCAAGGGGGTCATGCACATGGGACGCGGACGCGCAAAGGCAAAGCAGACCAAAGTTGCACGCCAGCTCAAGTACAACTCACCCGAGATGGATATCGAGTCCCTGCAACGGGAACTCGCCGCACAGCAAGAGGGTGACTCCCGCGATTATGAAGAGGATGACCCATACGCCGACTACGTCGACGAATGGGATGATGACGACCGCGACGAACGCTAATCTTCCGCTCGCCGTCGGATAACTCAAGGGCCCTAGGAGAAATCTCCTAGGGCCCTTCCTCATACCCTCCCCCGCTGGCAGGGGCAGGGCCCTGCTAGAAGTTGGGGTGCTCGCCGTGCATGACCACGCGCGGATCCTCGCCGGTAGCGGAGCGGACGGTGCCCAGCTCCCACGCATCGATGTGGCGTGCGGTAAGCATTGCCAGGGCACGGTCACGGTCTTCGGGATTGACTACAGCAATCATGCCGACCCCCATGTTGAAGGTCTTCTCCATTTCCGCCAGCTCCACCTTGCCCACCGAGGAGATGAGCTTGAAGATCTGGCCCGGGGTCCAGGTGGCGCGGTTAATATCGGCCGCTAGACCTTCTGGAATGACGCGCTCGAGGTTGCCAGCCAGTCCACCACCGGTGACATGGCAAAAGGTGGAGACCGAGCACTCGCTGGCCAAAGCCAGGCAATCCTTGGCGTAGATGCGGGTGGGCTCCAACAGCTCCTCGCCGAGGGGGCGGCCAAGCTCTTCCACGTGGCCGTCGAGAGGCATGCCAGCCTGCTCCAGCAGGACGTGGCGGGCCAGGGAGTAACCATTGGAGTGTAGGCCGGAAGAGCCCATGGCGATGAGCACGTCGCCATCACGGACCTTGTCTGGGCCGAGTACCCCATCGGCCTCAACGACGCCGACCGCGGTGGCGGAGACATCGTATTCGTTTTCTTCCATCATGCCGGGGTGCTCGGCGGTCTCGCCGCCCAGCAGCGCGGCGCCGGCCTGCACACAACCCTCGGCGATGCCCTTGACTACCTCGGCTACCTTTTCCGGCACGACCTTGCCCACGGCGATGTAGTCCTGCAGGAAGAGTGGCTCCGCGCCGCAGACAACGAGGTCATCCACGCACATGGCGACGAGGTCGATGCCGATGGTGTCGTGCTTGTCCATGGCCTGGGCCACGGCCAGCTTGGTGCCGACGCCGTCGGAACCGGCGGCCAAGATGGGCTCCTTGTAATCGCCGAGCTTGAACAGGCCAGCAAAGCCGCCAAGGCCGCCCAGAACCTCAGGGCGGGTGGCACGCTTAGCATGCGGGGCGAAAAGTTCTACGGCGCGGTCACCCTCTTCGATGCTGACGCCGGCTGCTGCGTAAGTATTGTCACTCATGGTTTCAGGTGTCCTTTGTTATTCGGTGCCGAGCAAGGTGCGCACGGCGTCTGCATTGGGGTTTCCGGCGGGCAGGCCAAGTGGGTACTCGCCCGAGAAGCAGGCGGTGCACAACTCGGAACGGGACTGTTCGGTGGCGGCCACCATCTCCTCAATGGAGACAAAGCCCAAGGAATCGGCGCCGATGGTGTCACAGATAGTGGCGCAGACGGTTTCCGGATCGTCGGAGGGGCTGGCGTTAGCGATCAACTCGCCCGGGGAGGCGAAGTCGATGCCGTAGAAACACGGCCACTTCACTGGCGGGGAGGCGATGCGCACGTGAACCTCGGCGGCGCCGGCCTCGCGCAGCATGCGGATGAGCGCGCGCTGGGTATTGCCGCGGACGATGGAATCATCCACCACGACGAGCTTCTTGCCGTTGATGACTTCACGCAGCGGGTTGAGCTTCAAGCGGATGCCCAGCTGGCGCAGGGTCTGGGTGGGCTGGATGAAGGTGCGGCCCACATAAGCGTTCTTGACCAAGCCGTGGGCGAAGGTGATGCCGGATTCGCGGGCATAGCCCACGGCGGCCGGGTTGCCGGATTCGGGAACCGGAATGACCAGGTCCGCGCCCTCGGCCGGGTATTCGCGGGCCAAGCGGCGGCCGATGTCCACGCGGGAGGCGTTGACGGAGCGGCCCTTGATATCGCTATCCGGGCGGGCCAAGTAGACGTATTCGAAGACACAGCCGTGGCGCTTGGCCGGCGTGAAGTTCACAGAACGAATGCCAGCCTCATCGATGGCGACGAGCTCACCAGGTTCAATCTCGCGGATGAACTGGGCGCCGCAGATATCAAGCGCACAGGTCTCGGAGGCCACCACCCAGCCCTTGGCCAAGCGGCCGAGGACCAGCGGGCGCACGCCGTGCGGGTCGCGCGCGGCGTACATGGTGTGACCATCGGTAAAGGTCAGGCAAAACGCTCCCTTAACACGCGGGAGCAGGTCACGGGCGGAGTCGAAGACGGAGGTTTCTTCATCTACGCCGTCGGCAAGCAACATAGACAAGCACATGGAGTCAGAAACTGACTCCTCATGGGGCTTAATCAAGCCGCGCTGCACGGCCTCTTCACGCAGCTCCAAATAGTTGACGAGGTTGCCGTTGTGGCCAAGGGCAATATCTACCCCGGTGGAGGAGGTAGAAAACATCGGCTGGACATTGGACCATTCCTTGCCGCCGGCGGTGGAATAGCGCGTGTGACCCACCGCTACGTTTCCTTGGAGGGCAGACAGGGTGGACTCATCAAAGATATTGGCCACGAGGCCCATGTCCTTGAAGACGACGATGCGGTCATCATCGCCCACCGCAATGCCGGCAGCCTCCTGGCCACGGTGCTGCAGGGCGAAGAGACCAAAGTAGGTCAGCTTGGAGACTTCCTCCCCGGGAGCCCACACGCCATAGACGCCGCACTCTTCGCGGGGCTCCTGCTCATTATGATCGTCAAGATTGGTGATACTAGGAGTATGTACTTCTACCACGGCGTTTATATTAGCCTGTCGCGCCGCCGGAAACTAACGGAATAAGCGGCAACCACTGCGCAATTTCGCCCGCGCGGGAGCCGGAAGCATCGACGCGACCAGTGCTTACGGCCTCTTCCCAGTCCGCCAATCCGGTGGCGAGGCGCAGCCAGGTTTCCGGGTCGGTCTCCACCACATTGGGTGGGGTGCCGCGGGTATGGCGGGGTCCTTCAATGCATTGCACCGCAACAAATGGGGGTACGCGCAGTTCCACGGAATGGCCCGGCGCGTCGGCCTCGAGGGTGCGGGCGGTGCGGCGGACGGCGTCGGCAAGCAGGGCCCTACCAGGCTTATCGTGCTCCGCCGGGGCGGCAATCCAGTCTTTGATGGCCATGACGGCCGCGCGGGTGGCTGCAGGATCGACGGGCTTTTTCATAGCTACATCATAGCTACTGTTATCTTGTTGTTTATGTCACCTACGCCTTCCGTTGCGGAAAACCAGAAATCGCCGGCGCTGACGCTGCGCTTTATGGCATCGCCAACCGACGTCACCATGGCCGGCGCCCCCGGCATCAGCGGCGGACGCGTCTTGGAATGGATTGATAAGGCCGCCTATGCCTGCGCCGTGCAGTGGTCCGGCCAGTACTGCGTGACCGCATACGTGGGCCATATCCACTTCACCCGGCCGATCCCTTCCGGGCACATCGTGGAGGTCCGCTCGCGCATCGCTATGACCGGGCGTTCCTCCATGCACATTGTCAACGAGGTGCTCTCTGCCGACCCGCGCGAAGGAATTTTCACCCGCGCCTGCGATTGCCTGGTCATCTTCGTAGCTAAGGACCCTGCCACCGGCAAGTCCACCCCGGTGCCGCCCTTCGTCCCGGAGACCGATGAGCAGTGCCGCGTGGAAGAGGCCGCCAAGTCCCGCATTGAGCTGCGCCAGGCCATCGAGGCGGAGATGGAAAAGCAAACCTACGACGGGCCTTCCGATGCCCCGCGCATGGTCAACCGCTTCCTAGCCAAGCCCACCGACGTCAACTGGGGCGGCAAGGTCCACGGCGGCACCGCCATGCAGTGGATCGACGAGGCTGGCGCTGCCTGCACCATGGAGTGGTCCGCCGAGCGCACCGTGGCCGTCTACGCCGGCGGCATCCGCTTCTACCGCCCGATTTCCATCGGTGACCTCATCGAGGTCGACGCCCGCATGATGCGCACCGATACCCGCTCGATGCAGATGTCTATCCACGTCCGCTCCGGCAACCCCCGCGGCGGCCGCGAACACCTGCAAACCGCCATTCACGCCACCGTGGCCTATATCGCCCTCGATCACGATGGCCAGCCGCAGGTGGCCCGCCCCTTCCACCCACACACCGAGGAAGACAAGCGCCTGGCCGAGCACGCGACCCTCCTGCGCGAGCTGCGCGCCAAGTACTCGCCAAAACCGCTAGTGGTAGCGCCATCGAACCAGCACATCGACTAGCTGCTCTCCCCTCGTTTCGGTGTTAGCAAGTCCATAGTGGCAGCGGACGTCCCGCGCTTCTGCTTTAGATGGACGTATACGCGGCCGACGATTCCCGCCGCCCGCTTTCGCCTCCCACACACAGAAACGAGGGAATATGCACACCTCAACAATGCGTCGCTCGGCCCGCGCCGGCCTTGCCTTAGTAACTTCCGCATTCCTCTTGGCGTCCTGCCAAAATCCGGATAGCCGCCCAGAAGAGGAGACTACGACCGCGGCGCCCGAATCTTCCGCGCCGCACAGCGCCACCAGTTCCACGTCTGCAACCACGGAAGAAACTACCGAAACCACTGCAGCGGAACACGAGGGGCCACGCGCCACCGCCGAGGGCCACGTGGTGGTCCTTTCTACCGGCGGCACCATTGCCAGCACGCACGATAAGAAAGGTGCGGTGGTTCCCACCGTCACCGGCTCCAAGCTGGTGGAGCCCCTTTCCGGCACCTTTGACAAGGACAAGCTCACGCTAGAGGTCAAAGATATTGCCAAGCTGGATTCTTCCGCGATGACCTTGGACGATACCGACACCATCATCGAGCCCGTAAATAAGGAGCTACAGCGCGATGATGTCGATGGCGTAGTGGTCACCCACGGCACCGATTCCATGGAAGAGACTGCCATCGCCGTCGATACCTTCCAGGACAGCGATAAGCCGGTGGCCCTTACCGGAGCGATGCGCCCCTTTGATGACCCGGATCCGGACGGTCCGGACAACTTGGCGCTCGCGGTCAAGACGGTAACTGACCCTTCCAACAAGGGTCGCGGTACCTTCATTGCCTTTGCAAACCACGTCATCCCAGCCCGCGGCGCTTTCAAGTCCGACACCACCAAGGCCTATGGCTTTGCCAATAACAACGGCAAGAAGCAGCCTCAGCGCCCGAAGGCCTTAAAGCATCAGCCGCTGGGCAATACCCGCGTCGATATCATCGCCGCCTACCCCGGCGCGCCGGCCGATCTTATCCAGCGCTCCTTGGACAGCGGCGCCGAAGGCATCGTGATTGAGGGAATGGGCGCCGGCAATATCGGCGACGAGTTAGCCCAAGCCGCCAAGGCTGCGGCCAAGAAGGTTCCAGTCGTGCTCACCACCCGCGTGGATCACGGCCCGGTGGAGGGAATCTACGGCGGGGCCGGTGGCGGTGCCACGCTTGCCGACGCCGGCGTCATCTCCTCCGGCACCTTACGCGCTCCCCAAGCACGCATTCTGCTAGCCGCCGCGATCAGCACTGACACAGATCCTGCGAAGCTCTTCCCCGACGCTGACTAAGCAGCCCCCTGAACCACGACCATCCACACCGCTACTAGGTGCGCCACCGCCGCCGCAATCGTCGCGGTGTGGAAGTGCTCGTGGTAGCCGTAGTAGCGTGCGTTGCGCCCTGGCCACTTAAAGCCATAGACCAGCGCGCCGAGCGAGTAGACCACGCCGCCGGCAAAGAGCAGCCAGACCACAGCGGCCCCCGCCTGCGTCCACAGCGTGGGGAGAAGCGGCAGCACTAGCCACCCCAGTGCTAGGTAGACCACCACGTCTAACCAGCGCGGATGGCTAATCCACACCAGGTTCAAAATCACGCCGAGAATCGCTCCTACCCACGCAACACCTAGCATCCATGCCGCCTGTACCGGCGATAACACGATGAGGCACAGCGGCGTATACGTCGCCGCAATAAACACCGAGATGGTCGCGTGGTCCGCCCGCCGCCACCACTGCACGGCCCGCGTACTCGCCCACGGGTAGCGGTGATACAGCGCCGAGACGCCAAAGAGACCCACCAGCCCCACTCCGTAAACAGTCACACCAAGCCCCTGCCACCGCTGCAGTGTCATCCACGCATAGGTAATGAGCACGGTGGAGGCAATCACCGACAGCAATGCTGCAATCGCATGTCCCCAGCCACGGCTTAGCGGCCTGGGACCGCGGTCCGCCATCCAGTACGTGCGCTGGACAAGGCCCGGCCCCGGCGCGCTATCTGCATGCATCTGTGCCACGGCGGCGCGTCCCTTCTGCTACCTCACAACGGATACTTACGATACCGTAAGTGTACGGGCGCAGACGATCGCCTTTCAAGGACCTTCTACATAGCTCTCGACGAATACTGCGGTTGCACCGGTAGTTTAATGGAGCAAAACAAGAAAAGCCCAGCTTTGGCTGGACTTTTCGCGTGGCCGCGTCGTAGAGCTGCGGGACTGCGAAGCGGCTTACTCCACTACGGAGTTAGCGCCCACGGCGTGGTCGAAGAGGTCCGGCAGGGTGGCGGACCAGGCGGAGACCAGCTGGGAGATGGCGACGGACTCGCCACCGAGGGTGAGGGCGCCGGTTTCGGTGGTCTCGCCAACGATGGCGGCTGGGATGCCCAGCTCGCCGGCGCGGGCGAGGACCTGATCGGCGCGGTCGGCGGTGGTGGCCACGAGCACGCGGGAGGCGGACTCGGAGAAGGCCGCGACGAATTCATCCTCGTGGACTGCGGAAAGGTCCAGGTTGAGGCCGAGGCCGGCGCCGTCGGCAGTCGCACCAGCGCGCTTAGCCATCTCAAAAGCGGCCACGGCAAGGCCACCCTCGGACAGATCGTGTGCGGCGGTAAGCAGCTCATTGCCGTGGAAGAACTCAGCCAGGCGCTTCTCGTTGGCCATATCCACCTGCGGCGGCAAGCCATTGAGGGAGGAAGCATCGGAAGTATCGGCGCTTACCTGTTGCCAGATGGAGCCGCCGAACTCGTCCTTGGTCTCACCCAGGGCGATAAGAACTTCCTTTTCGTCCACGGTGCCGAGCTCATTGCCAATGGCCTTGTGCACGTCATCGATAACGCCCAGCACGCCTACCACCGGGGTAGGCAGGATCGGCTCCTCGCCGGTCTGGTTGTAGAAGGAGACATTGCCGCCGGAGACGGGGATGGAAAGCTCCACGGCGGCGTCGGCAAGCCCATGCACAGACTCGCGGAACTGCCACATCACGTCGGGGTTTTCCGGGGAGCCGTAGTTTAGGCAGTTGGTAATCGCGACGGGCTTCGCACCGGTGACGGCGACGTTGCGGTAAGCCTCCGCCAGCGCGAGGCGGGCGCCCATGTTCGGATCCAGCTTGGTATAACGACCGGAAGCATCGGCGGACACGGCCACGCCACGGCCGGTCTCTTCATCGATGCGCAGCACGCCGGCATCCGCATGGTGGGACTGGACGGTATTGCCGCGCACGTAGCGGTCATACTGGTTCATGATGAAATCGCGCGAGCACAGCGCCGGGGAGGACACGAGCTTCTGCAGGGACTCAACCAGGCCGCGCTTGTCGGTGCCCTGGTACTTCTGCAGCTCATCCTGCCACTCCGGGCGGGCATACGGGCGGTCGTACTCCGGAGCCTCATCCGCAATGGTGCCGGCCGGGGCGTCCACGACGACCTCGCCCTGGTGGCGGATGACCAGGTGGTTGCCCTCGGTGACCTCGCCAATCTCGGCGCAGGTGACGTCCCAGTGCTCGCAGATCTCGCGGAACTTCGCCACGTTCTCCGGAGCCACAACGGCGCACATGCGCTCCTGGGACTCGGAGGCGAGGATCTCGGCCGCAGTCATGTCCTTCGCACGCAGCGGCACGTTATCGAGGTTGACCTCCATGCCGCCATCGCCGGAGGCCGCAAGCTCCGAGGTGGCGCAGGCCAGACCCGCGCCGCCCAAGTCCTGGATCCCTACGACCACGCCGGCGTGGTAGAGGTCCAGGCAGCACTCGATGAGGACCTTCTCTGCGAAGGGATCGCCCACCTGCACGGCCGGCAGCTTGCGTTCGGCGCCGTCCTCGAAGGTATCGGAGGCCAGCACGGACACGCCGCCGATGCCATCCAGACCGGTGCGGGAGCCGAAGAGCATGACCTTATTGCCCTTGCCAGATGCAAAGGCCAGCTTCAGGTCATCGACCTTGAGGGTGCCCACGCACAGGGCATTGACCAGTGGGTTACCGGCATAGGTCTCATCAAAGACGGTTTCGCCACCAATATTGGGCAGGCCCAGGGAGTTGCCGTAGCCACCCACACCGGAGACCACGCCGGGCAGGACGCGCTTGGTATCGGGGGCGTCGGCAGGGCCAAAGCGCAGCTGGTCCATCACGGCGATTGGGCGAGCGCCCATGGCCATAATGTCGCGGACGATGCCGCCCACGCCGGTGGCCGCACCCTGGTAAGGCTCCACGTAGGAGGGGTGGTTGTGGGACTCCACGCGGAAGGTCACCGCGTTGCCGTCTCCGATATCCACCACGCCGGCGTTCTCACCGATGCCGGCGAGGATCTTCTCCCCCATCTCCTCGGTCATGGTCTCGCCAAAGTAACGCAGGTGCGTCTTGGAAGACTTATAGGAGCAGTGCTCGGACCACATGACGGAGTACATGGTCAGCTCCGCATCGGTAGGGCGGCGGCCCAGGATATCGTGGATGCGCTGGTACTCGTCTTCCTTCAGGCCGAGCTCCGCGTAGGGCTGCTGCTCGTCCGGGGTGGACTGCGCCTTTTCTACGGTGTCATTATGAACGGTCATGAAAATGGCCTCCTTAAACCGCCGGCGCTTGGGCGACGGCCTTGATGGCGGATACGAAAAGTCCCAGTCCGTCGGTGGATGGGCCGGTTAGCGTGTCAATGGCGTGCTCGGGGTGCGGCATAAGGCCCACGATGCGGCCGGACTCATCGCTGACACCGGCAATGCCGTTGACGGAACCGTTGTAATTATCGGTATAGCGGAAGACCACACGGCCCTCGCCCTCGATGCGGGCGATATCATCATCGCCGGCCTGGAAGCGGCCCTCGCCGTGCTTGGCCGGCACCAGGATCTTCTGGCCCTGCTCAAACTCGCTGGTCCATGCGGTGGTGGAATTGGCCACCTCGAGGTAGGTATCGGTGCAGTGGAAGTGCAGTCCCTTATTGCGGGTCAGCGCGCCCGGCAGCAGGCCGGCCTCGGTAAGGATCTGGAAGCCATTGCAGATGCCGAGCACCGGCATGCCCTGCTTCGCACGATCGATAACGGACTGCATCACCGGCGCGAGCGCGGAAATCGCGCCCGAGCGCAGGTAGTCACCATAAGAAAAACCGCCCGGCACTACTACCGCATCCACGCCGTGCAGATCGGTATCTGCGTGCCAGAGGCTTTTTACCTCTGCGCCGGCGGTGCGGGCAGCGCGAGCGGCATCCACATCATCCAGGGTTCCGGGGAAAGTGATTACTCCGATTGTGGCGGTCACTTACTTGACCTCCAGCCCAATAACCTCGTAGTCCTCGATGACGGTATTGGCCAGCAGCGTGGCGGCCACCTTATCTAGGTCCTCTGCGGTGACGGAGTCATCGACCTCGAGCTCGAAGCGCTTTCCCTGGCGCACATCGCTGACACCGGATACCCCGATGCGACCCAGCGCGCGGACGACGGCTTGGCCCTGCGGATCCAGAATCTCCGCCTTGGGCATGACATTGACAACTACACGAGCCATGAAATATTTGCCTTACTGTATGGGGCTTTGGTCTGCGCGGCTTAGTTTAGTTGGCACCCCCGCCTTTTACCTAGACTCACCCCCCGCAGTGTGGGTTTCACCCCGGTTGGGCAAACTCTACGTGAACCCCAAACGACGCTCTGGCAAACTTCGGCGTGCGCTCCAGCCTGGCCCGGCGCGGTGCTCTACTAATAGACGACGCACACTGTCGCTCTCTTTTTAAGGTTGAATCTATGTCTTCTCGCCGCCTCGGCGCGCTGGCACTTGCCACCGCCTTGTCTTCTGCCGCCCTTGCCGTTCCTACCGCCACGGCCGCCGCTGATGGCTCCGCTGCCGTCATCTCCGAAGTCTACGGAGGAGGCGGCAATAAGGGCGCTGCCTTCACCCATGACTTCATCGAGCTCTATAACCCCACCGATGTCCCGATTGACCTGACCGGCTACACCGTGGAGTACTTCTCCGCCTCCGGCAATACCGGCGGCAAGGTGGAGCTTTCCGGCACCGTCGCCCCGCACGGCTACTTCCTGGTGCAGGGCGCGGCCGGCAATGGCGCGGGCGAGGCCCTGCCTGCCCCAGATGCCGAGGGCAGCCTCAACATGTCCGGTTCTAAGGGCTCCGTGCAGCTTGCCGACGCCACCGGTACCCCCATCGACGCCATCGGCTACGGCGCCGCCTCCCTCAAGGAAGGCACCGCCGCCGCTGGACTGTCCAATGCCAAGTCCGCCTCCCGCGATGCCGAGGGCACCGATAGCGATGACAACGCCGCCGATTTCACCACCGGAGCGCCTACCCCGACCAACTCCGGTAACGAAGCCCCCGCCCCGCAGCCTGAGGAGCCGGCCGAGCCCGAGCAGCCAGCTCCCGAGGGCGTGACCGCCATCGCGGATATCCAAGGCACCGGCGCTGAGTCCCCGCTCAAGGACCAGACCGTTACCACCGAGGGTGTTGTCACCGGCGTGTGGAGCGAGGGTGGCCTCAATGGCTTCACCATCCAGACGGGCGGGACCGGCACCGAGGCTACCGATGCCTCCCAGGCCCTCTTCGTGTACATGGGCGATAAGCCAGCCGATCAGTACCCAGACCTCGAGGATTCCGTCGCAGTCACCGGCAAGGTCTCCGAGTTCTATGGCTCCACCCAAATCACCGCCTCCGCGGTCACGCAGCTCGATACCCCGCTAGAGAAGGTCACCCCACTCAAGGTGGACCAGCTTCCTGATGGCAGCGAGGCCCGCGAGCCCTTCGAGCACATGCTCATCCAGCCCGGCGAGCACACCGTAACCAATAACTACTCCCTCAACCAGTATGGCGAGATTGGCCTTGCCCCTGGCAAGGAAGCCTTCCGCCAGCCTTCCGATATCTTCTCCCCTTCCACGGATCCCAATTCCGATATCCAGAAGCTGACCAAGGACAACGCCGATAAACTGGTCACCTTGGACGATGGCCGCACCCGCGACTACTTAAAGACCGACCAGGAAACCCCGCTGCCATATATCGCCCAGGATGATGCCCACACCATCAAATCCCTGCGCACCACCGACACCGTCTCCTTCCAGCACCCGGTCATCGTAGGCTTTTCTCATGAGCAGTGGCGCTTCCAGCCCACCACCCCGGTTACCGGCACTACCAAGGGCACGGACCTGCCCATCTCTTGGGAGGACTCCCGCGAGGCTGAGCTGCGCGCCGTCGATGATGTCAAGGGCGAATACACCATCGGTGCCTTCAACGTTTTGAACTACTTCACCTCCCTGGGCGAGGAATTCGGCGGCAGTGCCTACACCGATCGCGAGGGCAATAAGGTCACCGTCAATCGCGGCAAGACCCGCGGCGCCTATACCCAATCCGCGCTGGAAGACCAGGAGCGCAAGATTGTCGCGGCCATCAACGGCCTCGATGCCGATGTCATCGGCCTTTCCGAGATCGAAGATGGCTACGCCGTCACCGGCGACTTTGCCCAGCGCGATAAGGCACTCAAGCACCTGACGGAAAAGCTCAACGAGGCGGCCGGCTCCGACAAGTGGGGCTTTGTCCCCTCCCCTTCCGAAGACGCCGTACCAAGCTCCCCGGATGTCATCCGCACCGCGTTCATCTACCACAAGGATGTGGTCAAGCCCGTCGGCGAATCCCGCATCTTCCAGGATGATCGCTTCACTGGCACCGCCCGCGAACCGCTCGCCCAGGAATTCCAGCCACTAAAGGAGGGCGAGGAATCCTTCGTTGCCGTGGCCAACCACTTCAAGTCCAAGGGCTCGGTGGCCAAGGGCGACGCCGACTCCGGCGACGGCCAGGGAAATAACCCAAACGTCCGCAATGCGCAGGCCCAGGCCGTGCTCGATGCGCTGCACAAGCAAGAGGACTGGAAGGATAAGCCGCTATTCGCCCTGGGTGACTTCAATACCTACACCCACGAGACGGCGCTCGATGTCTTCCGCAACGATGGATTCACCGTCCCTGCCGAAAAGTACGAGGCTGACCCCTCTTACCAGTTCTCCGGCCTGCTTGGCACCCTCGACCACGTGCTGGCCAACAAGGTTGCCACCGGCACGCTTGACGACGCCCAAGTGTGGAACATCAACGCCGATGAACCCGTCGCCTTCGAATACTCCCGCCGCAACTACAACATCGTGGACTTCTACGATGACTCCCCATTCCGCGCCTCCGACCACGACCCGGTCAAGGTCGGCTTCACCCTCGGCGAGGACGACTCCGCCGGCCAGCCAGACGATCCTGCAGACAATCCTGCAGACGAGCCTTCCGATGAGCCAGGTAAGCCAGAGGACAAGCCCTCCGATAACCCTTCTGAAAAGCCGGATAAGCCTGCCTCCGGCTCTAGCTCCAGCACCAGCTCCGTCAGTGCAGGCATCGCCGCCGCCATCGCCGCCATCGCCGGCCTCGTCGCCATCCCTGGTTTCCTCGCCGTGACCGGCAACCTCCACAAAGCCATCCCGGCCCCCATCTGGGTCATGCTGCCAAAGGAAGTGAAGAACTTCATCACTAGCCTGCAGCGCTAATCACCTTTGCCGGCCTATAGAAGTCCCTGCTCTTCCTATGTAGAGCAGGGACTTTCCATTCAGTTAGGCCTCAAAAGATGTATCCTGAATCTGCCCTATCCCCTACCCCGAGCGCTTCTCTGCGCTCCATGTGTCAAAGCAAATGATCCAGGAAGTAGCTTCTGATTTTCGGCGGAAGGCGGACGAGCTCCGCTACGTTCCCCAAGACTTTCTCCGCGTCCTCAAGAACAATTGGCTCGCGTTATTTGGCACCTTAGTTTTGGCCGTTGCACTGAACAGGATCCTTCTATGGGGCTCCGTAGCCCTGACATTTATCCATCCGATTCTCAGTACTCTGACCCTCCCTTTTGCCGCTCTCGCCATCATGTCTGGGGCAATTGTTGCCATATGGATCATCGAAAAGGATCTAGTCCACCTAAAATTCGCGGTACCCGAAGAAAATCGATTTAGATACCTCCTCCATTCCACCGGTGCGTTAATACTTCCATTTATCGCTATATACCTATCCACTGGTTGGTATGAGGATGACTTTATCGATCGCCGAATGCCGATCATCGAGCTGCGGGCAGGAAGCGCTGAATACTTCGACTCCCTCCAAGTCGACCCCAGCTATGACGAACGCTCAACTATTGTGGTGTTCTGCGCGGCCGTCATAGTGCGGATGCTTTTGAGGTGGTCGGGGCTGGGACGTAAGAATCTCGTGTGCGCATGGTTATTGGCCTACTGTGAAGTGTTGTGGGCATTTACCCTTACTACCTGGCTGAAAAACTTTGCTGCCGGTGAATACTCTTGGCCACAACAATTTCATTTCTGGGATTGGTGGGAATCCGGAAAAGACTTCTTCTCTGGCGTGGAACCACTGAAGGAAGGCATCGCTTTTCTATTTTCGACAGTCTTAGTGCTGCCCGTTTCGTGGATAATATTTGTCCAATTAGTCCTGCGTAAAAGCATTATTCTGGACGAGAACTCACCCTTTCCCCAAACACGGGACGAGTGGGCAATGGCCCCACAATTGGTATCCCGGCAAACGTTTACGTTCCTTCAGGCCACTCGTGAAACAGTACTTTTGTTGTTCTCAATAGGACCATTTGCAGTAGCGCTCCTCTGCTTCTACTTCAATCTATTTTGGGTTCCGGAAAACCTGTGGCGCTGGCTGTTAGATCTTATTTTCGGGCCAATTACTGCGCCTAGGCCGCGGTTTTACATCAAATATTCGCTGCTTCCGTTCGGAAAAGTCTTAGCACTTGCAGTCATCACCGTCCTCAGTTGCGTGACCGCAGACCGGTGCCAAGGGAGCATCATTAATCGGCTACGCAAACCACAATGGACTTAGTTAACGGCAAACTCTGACTTGTCTCCGTCAACGTCTCCTGGCTTATTTACTTCAACGATGATCCGGTCGATTTCTAAATCTTCCGGCAGCGGAATGTACTCGGTAACGCTTCTGCGCGTATCTTGCTCTGAGGGAGAAGCCGGTCCGTCCTGCTCACGGTGATGTTTTGCCGAAAATTGTTGGTCGCGCAAAATTCCGCATGCGTCTTCTCTGTGTGTTGAGAAGAAGCTGCCACGAGGGACAAATGTCTTCGGAAGTTCAATTTCGCCTCCGTATTCCACAGCAGGAGCAGTAGTTCTTAACCGCCATTCTTGCTGATTCCGGTCATTAATATAGGAAACTTTGCACGAGAACTCTGACTGTACGGAAGCATCATTCCACGTAATTTCAGCGGCGAATACCCTGTATTTATTGCCATAGGTGTCCACCGCGTAAGACGTTTCCATAATTTCAGCCGACTTAACACCAATCTCGGGCTGACCACCTAACCCGCTTCCAAATTGAGGCCCTAAAGCCCACATTTCTCCAACCCGACCGTTCCAGTCCGCCTCACTGCTACCCCCGTTGCCGAAGAAGAAATAGAGCGGTAAGCCCGAAGACAAAAGTAGGGTTAGGCTTCCGAAAAACAACAATGCGAACCGCCTAATCAAGCAATACTCCCTCGTCAAACTCAGGAAGATGGATGGTCCTTCCCTGTGCTTCCTCTGCCAAGCTTGTCGCCTTTTCAGAATCAACCTGCAATGGAATTCGGATTTGTGGTTCAGCAAAGTTGAACTTCCCGTCCCAGCGGGTCAATGAGATCACAAGCTCCGCTCCTTCCAGCTGGTCCACAGGTATTTCAAAAATGGGGCGGCAAGAAACCACAACATAGCGGGTGTTGGGATTACAGTTTCCCGTGTGCGCTACAGAAAGAAATACATTGTCTTGCCTACTTAGCAAGGAATAGCTTGCTCTCCCCGTGTTTTCCAGAGTCAACTTCTGTGCAACCTCAATCTGCACGAAGATTCCCTCAGAGTGGGCATCTTCCAGATTCGAAAATGGTTGCATTCCCTTAACCTGGAATTCTCCAAATCCGTTTACCGCGACCTTTTCATTGAGCTCGCCTTTAATCTTTACTCGATGTTCGCTCACCCGCTCGACCCGAGAAAAATCCTGAAAATACGCACTACCCACCACTAGGCCAATGATGACAAGGCCCCACAGAATCTTGCGCAAAATAGGCGTATTCAGTTGCTTCATTAGAAATGCACCTTCGCCAGTGGTTTCCCTTGAAGCGTACTGTTTACGAAACCTCGATAGTTAGGGGTTGGCACAATATCGAATAGATAGAAACCATCATTTCCGGACTTCTCAATTTCATACTGGGCACTCATACTTGGCCCCAAAATGCTGCCGCCCCGACGACTCCCTGCCCGAAACACACTGAACTTTTCCCCGCTCTGCTTAGAAAATCGCCCCTCCGGGTTTGTGCCCAGCACCTCACGAGGATAAAACGCCCTATCCAGATGATTCGTAATTTTCACCTTTATAACAGTCAGTTCCTTGGGCTCTATGATTTGCTGGCGCGTACCCACTCCCTCAAAGGAAAAAGTTAGTCCTTCTCCCTCGATAACGGGGTCATCACTCAAGTCGTAGGTAGGGATATCTCCTCCCTCGCGAGGCTTGAATCCGCCGGCAATCGCAGTTAATGCGAGCAGAATGATGCAGAGGCTCACAAGCAGCACACGGGGTCGAGATAGTAAGGGAGAGAGATACACCCTTCAAAGTGTAAATGCATTTTGTCTGCATTTCTCAACTTCGCAATGCATGAGACAGCCTGCCACTAGCAGATACTGCTTCGCACTGGTGCAGCTGAGATCAGCAATTTCACGATTTTCGTCCATATAAACCACCGCTTTCGTCGACGGAAATGGACTTTTATATGGACGAAACTCGCGAAGCTGGGCTTAGGCAGCAAAAATCCCTCGTCAGATGCTCCGCGGAGCCTCTGGCGAGGGAATGTCCGGACTATTTCGGAAGGTATGCGCCGTAATCGGCAGGGGTCGCGCCGGCGTTGATGGCCCGGTCGGCGGCTTTGACGAAGTCATTGATTACTTTGCGGTCATCCAGGTTGCGGCCGGAAACCGAAAGGCGGACCGTATTGCCACGCTGGGCGGAGCGCTCAGCAGCGCGAATAATGTTCTTGCGCCACCACTTGGCGGAACCAAAGCCTTCACCGAAAGAAAGGTTGCGGGCCTGGTGGAACTTACCAGAATTAATCTGGAGGATGCCGCGTGTGGAGGCCGCTACCTCAAACTTGAACTGCGGCAAGACTTGCAAGGTGCCGGGCGACATGCGCCAGCGAGGGGGAGCGAAGATGGTGGGCTCGAAGCCGATCTTGGCCATCTGGCGGGTAGCTCCGGCGAGGCGCAGCTTCGCCTCGTGTGAATCGAGGTTGGCGAATTCCGCGCGGCGGCCCTGCACCGAGCGATCGAAACCGTTCAGGATAAGAACGCGGCCGGCATCGGCTTGGTCTTGGAGCCACTTCTTAGTGTCTTTGTCTTTGGCGAGGTGCCAGTTGCCGTCGATATGCGGGGCAATCAGCAGGGAAACAGGAATCTCCTCTCGATCAAGGATCGAGAGGAGCCGGCTAGCCTGCTTCCGTGTGTCATCAAAGATGCTGGAGATAGATACCAGAAGGTGGCCATTCATAAGGAAAATTATCGCACAGGAATTCAGGATTCGCGCGTTGGCCCCCTATCCGGGTTTTACTTCTCCAAGCCAGTGGCCTTGTTGATGGTCCACGCGTACTCGAAGGCATTCTGGCGCCACTTTTCATAGCGCCCGGACACGCCGCCATGGCCTGCGGCCATTTCGGTCTTGAGCAAGAACTCGCCGCCGGTGGCCGTCGTTCGCAGCTGGGCGATCCACTTGGCCGGCTCAACGTAGAGTACGCGAGTGTCATTGAGCGAGGTGATAGCCAGAATGTCCGGGTAGTCCTTAGCCTCGATATTTTCATACGGCGAGTAGGACTTCATGTAGTCATAGACCTCTGGATCGTGGTACGGGTCGCCCCACTCTTCCCATTCAGGGACCGTGAGTGGTAGCTCCGGCATGAGGATGGAGGTCAGCGGATCCACGAACGGCACGACGGCCTGGATGGCGGTGAAGCGATCCGGGGCCATATTGGCAATCGCGCCCATGAGCATGCCGCCGGCAGAGCCGCCCTCGGCCACCATCTGATCCGCGGTGGTCACGCCGCGGGCGATGAGGTCATCGGCGACATCGATGAAATCGGTGAAGGTGTTCTTCTTCTTGAGCATCTTGCCGTCGTCGTACCAGGTGCGGCCCATCTCGCCGCCACCGCGGACATGGGCCACGGCGAAGATCATGCCGCGATCCATGAGGGACAGGCGGGTAACGGAGAAAGCCGGATCCACGCTGACCTCATAGGAACCGTAGCCGTAGAGCAGGGTCGGATTCGGCTGGGTGCGGTCGAGATCCGCGCGGTGGACAATGGAGACGGGGATTTCGGTGCCGTCGGCAGCCGTGGTCCACAGGCGGTAGGCCACGTAGTCATCCGGGTTATAACCGCCGGGAACCTCCTGCTCCTTGAGCAGGGTAAATTCGCCGGTATCCACGCGGTAATCAAAGAGCTGGGAGGGCTGGGTGAAAGACACGTAGCTCACGCGCAGCACCGGTGCGTCCCACTCGGGGTTACCGGATACAGACACGGTGAAGAGTTCTTCGTCGAAGTTGAGCTCTTCGAATTCGCTAAAGCCGTCGTTCACACGCATGATGGCGGCGCGGCCGATGCCGCCGCGGCGGTAGCCCACCACAATCTGATCGCGGTAGGTGTCCACGCCCTCGATGCGGGTGGTTTCCTCGTGCGGCAGAAGCGTCGGCAGCTCGCGTAGGGCGGGCAGCTCATCCTTGGCCTTGGTATAGCCGACCTCGAAATTGGGGCCGGTGGCGTTGTGGGTGACGATCCAGTAATCCTCGCCCTTAACGACGGCGTGGTCGACGTCGTAGTCCACGCCGGATTCGCGCTCCCACAGCAGGCGGAATTCACCCTCGGGGTTGTCTTCTTCGAGGACCCACACCTCAGAGGTCACCTTGGAGCTCACGCCAAGGAAGAGGTATTTATCGGAGCGAGCGCTGCCGATGCCGACGTTGAAGTGTTCGTCTTCTTCCTTGAACACCTGCACGTCTTCGGACTGCGCGGTGCCGACCTTGTGGCGCCAGATGGCGTCAGGGCGCCATGCCTCGTCGACGGTCGTGTAAAAGATATAGCCGTCGCCGGCCCAGGTGGCGCCGTAGAAGATGCCCTTGAGGTGGTCGTCGAGAAGCGCGCCGCTTTCCAAGTCCTTGATGTAGAGCTCGAAGCGCTCGTCGCCGGCGAAGTCCACGGAATAGGCCAGGTAGCGGCCGGAATCAGAGATGGAGGCGGCGCCGAGGGCGAAAAAGTCCTTGCCCTCCGCCAGCGCGTTGGCGTCGAGGATAATCTCCTCACCTGCCGGGGTGCCTTCCTCTGGGATAACCGGGGCAGTCCATGGGTCAGCCCCCTCCTCTACTGGGAGGCGGCAGGAGTAGCCGTAGCTCTTGCCCTCCTCGGTGCGGCCGTAATACCAGTAATCGCCGCGGCGAGAAGGCACGGACATATCGGTTTGCTTGATGCGGGACTTAATCTCCTGGAAGATATTTTCCGTCATCTCATCCAAGTGCGCGGTCTTCGCCTTGGTGTAATCATTTTCTGCGTTGAGGTAATCCAGGGTTTCCTGGGATTCCTTATCGCGCAGCCACTCGTAGTTATCCACGAACTCGCGTCCGTGGAAGGAACGGGTCACGGGGTGGACGGCGGCCACGGGGGCGGAAAGATTCTCGTTGCTCATGCCGCCCCACTGTACGCGTGGCGCCCCGTAGAGCGAGAGCTAGGCCTCGGGCGAGAGGAAGTCCGCAAAGCGCTCGCCGGAAAGCCGCTCATAGGCCTCGATGTAGCGCAGGCGGGTAGCGGAAACGACGTCGTCGGGAAGCTGGGGCGGAGTGCCGTCAGCGGCTTGATCCCATCCGGAGGCGTCGGAAGTCAGCCAATTGCGCACGTATTGCTTGTCGAAGGACGGCTGGACCTCGCCCTCCACGTAGGAATCGGCCGGCCAGTAGCGGGAGGAATCTGGGGTAAGGACCTCATCGGCCAGCACGAGGGTGCCGTCTTGGTCTAGGCCGAACTCGAACTTGGTATCGGCGAGGATAATGCCCTTCTCCTCCGCGAGCGCGGCGGCCTCGGAGTAAATGCGGAGGCTGGCCGCGCGCAGCTCCTCGGCGCGCTCGGCGCCCAGCTTGTCCACCACGTAGTCGAAGGAGACGTTCTCATCGTGCTCGCCCTGTTCTGCCTTGGTGGCCGGGGTGAAGATGGGCTCGGGCAGGCGGGAAGCCTCAACCAGGCCCTCCGGCAGCTCGATACCGCACACGGTGCCGTTGGCCTTGTACTCCTTCAGGCCGGAACCGGTGAGGAAGCCGCGGGCCACGCACTCGAAGGGCAGCATATCCAGTTTCTTGACCACCATCGCGCGGCCGAGGCACTCGGCGGGGATGCGCTCATCATCGAGCGGGCCGGCCAGGTGGTTGGGGAAATCGATGGAGTCGAAGAAGAACTTCGAGGTTGCGGTCAGCACGCGGCCCTTGTCCGGGATGGCCGGTTCGAGGGCGTGATCGTAGGCCGAGATGCGGTCCGAAACCACCATCAACAGGGTGTTCTCGTCTACATCGTAGATATCGCGGACCTTGCCGGAGGCAAGATGGTTATAAGAAGAAAGCTCAGGTCGCATGACCTTTATTCTAGCGCCCAGGGGTAGCGAGCACGTTTCGATCAAATAAGCCCCGAAATCCGCGTGGGATTCGGGGACTATTTGATCGAAATGCGAAAAGTGGGGCGCACCGCGACAGGCAGGGCGCACCGCGACAGGAAGGCGCCCGGTGCGGTTCGAATTAAAGGATCTCGCCCGGGGTATAGGCCGCGGCCTTGGGGTGCTCGCCTACCAATGCGTTGATGCGGTTGAGCACCTGGCTGACCTGGGACTCGGCGGCGCCGATGAAGGCATGCTTATCGGCTAGGGCGGCCTCGAGGTCGGACTCGTCCATGGGCAGGCGGTCATCGGCAGCAAGGCGCTGGACCAGGTCCTGCTCGCCGCCGTTTTCGCGCATATTGAGCGCGACGGCCACGGCGTTTTCCTTGATGACCTCGTGGGCGGTCTCGCGGCCCACGCCGGCGCGCACGGCCGCCATGAGGATGCGGGTGGTGGCCAGGAAGGGCAGGTAGCGCTCCAGCTCGCGGTCGATCATGGCCGGGAAGGCACCGAACTCGTCGAGGACGGTGAGGAAGGTTTCGAATTGGCCGTCGAGGGCAAAGAAGGCGTCGGGAAGCGCGACGCGGCGGACGACGGAGCAGAAAACATCGCCCTCGTTCCACTGCTGGCCAGCGAGGTCTGCGGCCATGGTGAGGTAGCCGCGGAGGATGACCTGCAGGCCGCCGACGCGCTCGCAGGAACGGGCGTTCATCTTGTGCGGCATGGCGGAGGAGCCGACCTGGCCTTCCTTGAAGCCCTCGGTGACCGTCTCGTTGCCGGCCATCAAGCGGATGGTGGTAGCCAGCGAGGACGGGGCGGCGCCGAGCTCCACCAGGGCGGAGATGGCGTCGAAGTCGAGGGAGCGCGGGTAGACCTGGCCCACAGAGTTGAAGATGCGGTGGAAGCCCAGGTAATCCGCGATGGCCGTCTCCAGGGAGGCGAGCTTGTCCTCGGAGCCACCCATGAGATCGAGCATGTCTTGGGAGGTGCCCATCGGGCCCTTGATGCCGCGCAGCGGGTAGCGTGCCAAAAGATCTTCGACGCGCTCAATGGCCAGCAGCATCTCATCGCCGGCCGTAGCGAAGCGCTTGCCCAGGGTGGTGGCCTGCGCGGCCACGTTGTGGGAGCGGCCCGCCATGACCAGGGACTGGTACTCGGCGGCGTGGCGGCCGATGCGGGAGACCACGGCGATGGCCTTATCGCGGATGATCTCCAGCGAGGTATGGATCTGCAGCTGCTCCACGTTCTCGGTGAGATCGCGGCTGGTCATGCCCTTGTGAATGTGCTCGTAGCCGGCCAGCGCATTGAATTCTTCGATGCGGGCCTTCACATCGTGGCGGGTGACGCGCTCGCGCTCCGCGATGGACTCAAGGTTCACGTCCTCTACCACGGCCTCGTAGGCATCGATGGCCTTGGCGGGGATGTCTACGCCCAGATCCTTCTGGGCGCGCATGACCGCAATCCAGAGCTTGCGCTCCAAGATGATTTTATGCTCCGGGCTCCAGATATTGGACAGCTCCGCAGAGGCATAGCGGGAGGACAGGACGTTGGAAATCTTCTTCTTTTCAGCCACGTGGCTATTATTCCATGCCTGCCCCGCCGCGGGGTGAAAGGTTAGAGAGAAATCTCACCGTCTTCTGCTCGCTTGCCGATGTCCCGGCGCACAAAGCCACCCGCAAACTCGATGCCGTCGACGGTGGCGTAGGCGTCTGCGCGGGCGTCGGCAAGCGTGGAGCCCTTGCCCAGCACGCTGAGCACACGGCCGCCCGCGGTGCGGTAGGCGCCGTCGGTATGCACGGTGCCGGCGTGGAGGACGCGCTGCGGATCGTCCAGGGCGGCGCCGGTGATGGCATCGCCCTTGCGTGGGGAGGCCGGGTAGCCCTCGGCTGCCATGACGATGATGACGGCGAAGCCATCCTCCCACTCCAGTGGCGGGAGCTCGGAGAGGGTGCCGGTGGCCGTGGCGTGGAGGGCCTCAGCCAGCGGGGACTTGAGCAGGGAGAGCACTGCCTGGGTCTCTGGGTCGCCGAAGCGGCAGTTGAACTCGACAACGGCCGGGCCTTCTTCGCCCCAGGACAGGCCGGCGTAAAGCAGACCGGAATAAGGGGTGCCGCGGCGCGCCATCTCCTTGGCCACAGGGGTGCAGACCTCGTCCACGATGCGCTGCACGCCGTCCTGCGGCAGCCACGGCAGCGGGGTGTAGGCGCCCATGCCACCGGTATTGGGGCCTTCGTCGTTGTCATAGGCACGCTTGTGATCCTGGGCTGGCAGCAGCGGGACGACGGTCTCGCCATCGACTAGGCAGAAGAGAGAGACTTCGGGGCCGTCGAGGAAGGATTCCAGCAGCACCGGGTTGCCGGCCGCGAGGACGGCATCGACGTGGGCGCGGGCGGCGGCGCGGTCTGGGGTGACCACGACGCCCTTGCCGCCGGCCAGGCCATCATCCTTGACAACGAACTGCGGGCCGAAGCGGTCGAGCGCGGCCTCAATGTCGTCTTCGGTGGCGCCCGGGCGCAGCTGCTCCGCGCGGGCGGTCTTGACGCCGGCGGATTCCATGACGTCCTTGGCAAAGGCCTTGGATCCCTCGATCTGGGCTGCGTCCTTGTTGGGGCCAAAGACCGCGATGCCGGCCGCGCGCAGGGCATCGGCCACGCCGGCGACGAGGGGAACCTCAGGGCCGATGACCACGAGGTCCGCGGCGATGCTCTGGGCGAGCTCTACCATGCGATCAGCGTCATCTACCTGGGAGTAATCCGGGTGGACGGTAGCGAGGGCGGACATGGCCGCGCTGCCTGGCGCGGCGTGGATTTCGGTGCTCTTAGGGTCGGCGGACAGGCCCTTGACTAGGGCGTGTTCACGGCCGCCCGAACCAATTACGAGAATGCGCATGCCCACCATCATAACTAGCGGGTAGCCTGGCACACATGGCTTCTGTATTTACAAAGATCATTAATGGTGAACTACCCGCTCGCTTTGTCTACCGCGATGAGACCTGCGTGGCTTTCCTCTCCATCGAGCCGCTGCGCTACGGCCACACCCTGGTCGTGCCCATCGAGGAAGTAGATAAGTGGACCGACCTGGATCCCCAGACCTGGGCCCACCTCAACGAGGTCGCCCTGGAAATCGGCGGCGCTATCAAGACCGCGTTTGATACCCCGCGCACCGGCTACATCATCGCCGGATTCGATGTCCCGCACACCCATATCCACCTCTTCCCCACCGAGAAGATGGAAGAGTATGACTTTGCCAAGGCCTTCGACGCTGAGAACACCGACGATGCCGCGATGGATGAGGCGGCCGCCCGCATCCGTCAGCACCTCGGCTGCAACGAGGAAGGCATTCGGGAGGACTAGGTCTCAGAGGGGGCGTCGGCAAGCGCGGGCAGGCGCACCGTAAAGGTGGTGCCGCGGCCGAGCTCGGAGTCGACGCTAATGCTGCCATCGTGCTGCTCCACCAGAGAGTGGACGATGGCCAGGCCCAGGCCGGAGCCACCCGTATCGCGGGTGCGCGAGGTATCCGCGCGGTAGAAGCGCTCGAAGATGTGCGCCGCATCTTCCTGGGACATGCCCTTGCCGTCATCGCTGACATCGACCAGCACATCATTGTCCTCGCGGCGCAGGCGCAGCGTCACCGTGGCCTCATCGCCGCCGTGGCGGATGCCGTTGGTCACCAGGTTGAGCAGCACCTGGTGCAGGCGGCTGGCATCGCCATTAACCACCGGGATGGACTTGGCGTCATTGGCCACCTTAATCTCGCGGCCGGGGAAGGCCGCACGCGCGGAAGAGCCCACGGACAGGGCCAGCTCCAGCAGGTCTACGGGGTGCAGGTCTAGGCGCGTGCCCTCGGCGCGGGTAAGGGCCAACAGGTCCTCTACCAGCAGGGACATGCGCTTGGACTCATCATCGATCTTGTAAAAGACCAGATCCACGTCCTTGGTGGCGCCGGAGCGATAGAGCTCGGTATAGCCACGCAGGCTGGTCAGCGGCGTGCGCAGCTCATGCGAGGCATCGCCGACGAAGCGACGCATCTGTTCCTCTTTCTCTTGCGCGCGCACGACGGAGCGCTGCAGCTGCCCCAGCATGATATTGAGTGCGGCGGCCAGCTGGCCCACCTCGGTGTGCAGCGGCCATTTGGGAACACGCTTGTCTAGGTCGCCTGCCGCGATTTCCGACGCCGTCTTTTCCACCACCCGCAGCGGCCGCAACGCCCTGCGGATAAACCAGAACCCCACGGCCGCAATGGCGGCCAGGGCGATGGCGGCAATGGTCACTTGGACCATGGCTAGGCCGTGCAGGATTTCCTTCTCGTGGGTCATGTCCTTAGCGATGACCGTGATGACACCATTGGAGTCCGCGAAGGCGAGCGCGCGCCACTTGGTGTTGTTCTCGATGGAACCCACGGTGGTGGGATACCCACCGAGCGGGATATTTTCCGCATTCGGGGTGGTCGAGGATGGCCCCGAGTAGCGGATGGTGCCGTCGGGCAGGTAGTTCAGCACCACGTATTCGGTAGGCGGGCGCTTGGTGTGATCGCCGATGAAAAAGTCATTGCTGATATCGCGCGCCCATGTGGTCGACGCGGCGCGCAGCTCATCATCGACGTTGTTGAAGAGGACGTTGCGCATGATGGAATTCACCGCAAAGGACGAGCCCGTAATGCCGAGCCCGGAGACCACGACGAGGAGGATGACCAGCCACGTCCGCAGCGGCATGGCCTGCGGAATCTGGGAAAACATCCGCCGCTTGGAGGACTTTTTCTCCCCTTCGCCTTGCCCCAGGCCCTCATGCCACATGGACTGCGGGCGCGCCGCTGCCGGTGCAGGTGCCTGGTCCTGGGTCTCCTGTGAATCTTCCATCACTTAAGCACTTTAGGAGCGCGGGGTGCGCAGTACATAACCCACGCCGCGCACGGTGTGGATCAGCTGCGTCTCGCCGGTATCGATCTTGCGGCGCAGGTAAGAGATATAGGACTCGACCACGTTGCCATCGCCGCCGAAATCGTAGTGCCACACATTGTCCAAAATCTTGGACTTGGATAGCACCACTTCCTTGTTTTGCATGAGGTACCGCAGGAGGTTGAACTCGGTGGGCGAAAGCTCGATGAGCTCGCCGGCCTTGGTGACCTCATGGGTGTCATCATTGAGCGTCAGATCTGCATAGCTCATGGTGGCATCGTTGGTGGATTCTTCCGCTGCGCCGCCGCGGCGCATGATGACGCGCAGGCGGGTGATAACTTCTTCCAGGCTAAAGGGCTTCGTCACGTAATCATCCGCACCGATGGTCAAGCCGTGGATGCGCTGGTCCACACCGTCCTTAGCGGTGAGGTAGAGCACCGGGCCGTCCAGGCCTTCTTGGCGCAGCTTGCCCAGCAGCTCGAAGCCGTCCATGCCCGGCATCATGACGTCCAGGATGTAGGCATCTGGGTTTACCTCGCGGGCAATGCGCAGCGCCTCGTTGCCGGAATTGGCGCTAAATACCTCGAAGTTCTGGAACTTCAGTGATACGGTAAGCAGCTCCACAATATTGGGTTCGTCATCGACGACAAGAACCTTGGCGAGTTTAGTGTCTTCCATGTTCTCCTCAGACTCCCTTAAAGGTTGTGATTTTCTAACACGTCATCATGGCACGCTTGCTTTCCAGCCTACTGAAGAGTTTCTGTCTGAATCCTGTGAACGTGGATGCTCGGCCTGGTCGAAGCAAAAGAAAACCACGCCCCTCCCCAGGTGAGGAAGGGCGTGGCAGCTAGCGCAGTGCGCTATTTAGAAGTCCTGCGGGCGCGGGATATTGCGCAGGTTGGACTTTGCCATGGTGATCATCTGCCCAACGCCACCGTCCAAAACGGTGCGGGTGGCAGCCTTGGAGAAGCCCATGAGCTGCTCGATGGTCAGCGTCGGTGGCAGGGAGAGGGCGTTGGGGTCAGTAACGACGTCGATAAGAGCCGGGCCGTTATAAGCCAGCGCCTTCTTGATCTGCTCCGGTGCGTCCTTCGGATCCTCGATGCGGAAGTGCTTGATGCCGGAAGCCTCTGCAATCTTGGCAAAGTTGACGGACTCGTGGTCGGTCTCGTGCTCCGGCAGACCCTGCACCAGCATCTCCAGCTTGACCATGCCCAGGGAAGAGTTGTTGAATACGAACATCTTGATAGGCAGGTTGTGTAGCTTCACGGTGAGCAGCTCACCCATCAGCATGGACAGTCCGCCGTCACCGGAGAAAGTGATGACCTGGCGGCCTGGGTTAGCGGCCTGTGCACCCAGTGCCTGTGGCAGGGCGTTGGCCATGGTGCCGTGGCGGAAGGAGCCGATCTGCTCGCGCTTGCCGTTGGCAGTGATGTAGCGAGCGCCCCACACGTTGCACATGCCGGTATCGACGGTGAAGATAGCATCCTCATCGGCGTTCTTGTCAATGAGGTCAGCAACGTACTCCGGGTGGATCGGGGTGTGCTTGTCCACGTTGGAGGTATAAGCCTCAACGACGTGCTCCAGCTTGCCGTAGTGCTTCTTGAGCATCTTATCCAGGAAGGAGCGGTCCTTCTTCTCATCCACGTGCGGCAAGATGTTCTCGATGGTGGCGGCTACATCACCGGTGACCGGGTAAGAAATCTTGGTGCGGCGGCCGATGTGGGAGCCGTTGATGTCCACCTGTGCCACGTTGGCATCCGGCAGGAAGTCGTTGTACGGGAAGTCTGTACCCAGCAGGATGAGCAGGTCAGCCTCGTGGGTGGCCTCGTGTGCCGCACCGTAGCCCAGCAGGCCGTTCATGCCTACGTCAAACGGGTTCTCGTACTGGATGTACATCTTGCCACCCAGAGCGTGGCCGATGGGCGCCTTGATCTTCTCCGCCAGCTTGAGCACCTGCTCGCGGGCGTCCTTGACGCCGGCGCCAACGAAGAGGGTGACGGACTCAGCCTCGTTGATGGCCTGGGTCAGGGCAGCGGCCTCGGCCGGATCCGGGAAGACGACCGGGCGGCCAGCAGAGATCTTAGACTCGACGAAGGAGTCATCCTCAGCGTCCTGCATGGAAACGTCACCCGGGATAACCAGGACGGAAACGCCATTGCCGGCCATGCTGGACTGGATGGCGTGGTGCAGGACAACGCCGCCCTGCTCAGCGGAGTTGACCATCTCGCAGTAGCCAGAGCACTCCTGGAAGATTGCCTCTGGGTGGGTCTCCTGGAAGAACTTGGAGCCGATCTGGCGGGATGGGATGTGGGAAGCCAGTGCCAGCACCTTAGCGCCGTTGCGGTGGGCGTCGTACAGGCCCTGGATCAGGTGGGTATTGCCCGGGCCGCAGGATGCGGCACATACAGCCAGCTTGCCGGTGGTCAGGGAATCTGCCGCAGCAGCGAAGGCTGCTGCTTCCTCGTTGCGGACGTGAATCCACTCGATGGAGGAGCGACGAACGGCATCCACGATCGGGTTCAGGGAGTCACCGACGAGGCCATAAATGCGCTCGACACCCTGCTTTTCCAGGGTGTCAACTAGCTGTCCTGCATAGTTACGTGCCATTAAAAATCATCCTTAACTCTTAATTGGTGTTAATACCACTGTGCTACTTAGACCGCAGGAAAGTCCACTATTCTCTTATACACTCACACACTACGCCCAGCTGTGAGGAAGGTAATACTAACCTATCTTCAGCTGCAAACTGTAACGACCGTTCGGTACTGTTTACTGCGCTATGAGTATCCACCCGCCCCGCGCACAAGACCACGCCACTGCGGCCTCCACGGCCGCCCAGCGGTGGTCTTTCTGCGCCGTCATCTCTCTGGGGTTACTCATGGTTGGGCTGGATAATTCCATCCTCTACACCGCATTGCCGCAGCTATCGCAGCAATTGCACACCACCGATACCCAGCAACTCTGGATTATCAACGCCTACGCGTTGGTGCTCTCCGGCCTCCTTCTTGGCGCCGGCACGCTGGGCGATCGCACCGGCCACCGGCGGATGTTCCTCATCGGCTTGGCCGTCTTCGGCGGCGCTTCCCTGCTCGCCGCTTATTCCCCCAGCGCCTGGACGCTGGTTTTAGGCCGCGCCTTCTTGGGCTGCGGCGCCGCCATCATGATGCCGTCGAGCCTAGCGCTCATTCGCCTGACCTTTCCCGATGAGGTGGAGCGCAACACGGCCATTGGCATCTGGGGTTCTGTCGCCGTCATCGGTGCGGCGGCTGGCCCCACCGTGGGCGGCTTCTTTTTGGAGCACTTCTGGTGGGGCTCGGTCTTTTTGCTCAATGTCCCGGTTGTGGTCGTGGCCATTGCGCTGACCTTGCTCCTTGCCCCACCAAACGCTCCGAACCCCCATAAACACTGGGACTTCCCCTCGTCCCTGTATTCCCTAATCACTCTCACCAGCCTGGTGCTGGCCATTAAATCCCTGGCAGACAATTGGCCGGTGAGTGCCGCCGCAGGCATCGTCTTCATCTGCGGCGCGCTCGCCTTCGGCCGCCGCCAGGCTCGCTTGTCAGATCCCCTGCTGACCTTCGACATCTTTGGTTCCCGCATCTTCAGCGGCGGGGCCATAACGGCCGGGGGCGCCATGTTCGGCCTCGCCGGCCTGGAGCTGCTGAGTACCCAAAAGCTGCAGCTTGTCGACGCCCTCTCACCCCTCCACGCCGGCCTCATCATCTCTGCCATGGCGCTCTCTGCCATCCCTACCTCCATCCTGGGTGGTGCCACCTTGCACCGCGTGGGGTTCCTCCCACTCATTAGCGGCGGATTCTTGCTCATGGCCGCAGGCATGGCCCTGGTGGTGGTGAGCCGGGGTGAAACGCTTCCCCTACTCGTCTCCGCCCTAGTGCTCACCGGCCTCGGCGCGGGCCTGGCCATGTCCGTGTCCTCGACTGCCATCATCAATGCCGCTCCCCTTCATCGCACCGGCATGGCCTCTGGCGTAGAGGCGGTCTCCTATGAATTCGGCACCCTGATCTCCATTGCACTGACCGGCACCCTCGTCCCTCTCCTCATGGCCCGCGAATTGCCGCCCCACCTTGCGGAACTGGGTACCGACGCGCTGTATCACCCCGCTTCCCACGCGGCCGCCGCGAGCGCCTACAATGCCGGATATCTTTCCACCATCGGCGGCCTAGCTTGCTTCGCCTTGCTCCTAGCCGCGATAACCGCCTGGTGTTTCCGCGATAACCCCAAATCAGGAGATCCCTATGCCGCGACTCAACAAAAAGACCGCAGCCCTTGAAGCTGCGCTCGACATCATCGCCGCCGAGGACGTCTCTGGCTTGACCTACGACTCCCTGGCGCAGGCGACGGGCATGTCCAAGTCCGGACTCATTTATCACTTCCCTACCCGCCATGATCTGCTCGTAGACTGCCATGGATTTTGCGCCGCACGCTGGGAAGCAGAACTCGAGAAGCTGGCCGGCGGCCACCCGGCAAGCGAGCTCAGCTGGGCCGAGCGCTCCCGTGCGCTCGTATTGTCAATGGGCAAAAATGATCCGCTCATCAAGCTTTTGATGTGCGTTCATTCCCAGACCCACCCGGATTTTTCCGCCCAGTGGGCCGAGGTGGATGCGCGCTGGATGGTCGATCCTTCCGCCGCCGAGACGGACGAGGATAATCTGCTGATCATGCTTCTTAGTACCGGCCTGTGGGTGCACGATCACCTCAACCAGCGCAAGCTATCCCCCGCTAACCGCCAGCGCATGGTCGACCGGCTTTTTCGACTTATCGACGCCCCCTCAAAAACCACCGAAGGCTAGGCCCACACCGGGGCCCAGCCTCCTTTTGAGCTGGAGACGAGACTTGAACTCGCAACCTACGCATTACAAGTGCGTTGCGCTACCAATTGCGCCACTCCAGCACCGCGGGAGAAATCCCGCTCGTTGCATAGTACCCGAGCACCGCCGCCGAGGGGAAAGCCGGTCCCCCATCTATGCATTGACAGGGTGCAGGAGCTAAAGTTCAGGCAGAATCAATCCCACATTCCCAGCGCTTTTCGAGGGTTATTTCCGTGTCATTTTTGTCCGCTATGCGGGAGCGCCTGCGCGCTTCCTCGGGCCAGGTAGCCATCATCGACGCGGCTAAAGCCGCACCGCCGCCATCCCCACTCGCTCCGGTCAATCTCCATGACGCCGCCCAAGTCACCGGCGTTATGGAGATCGCCGCTCGCATTGGTGAAATCCTCATCGGAGCCGGCACCGCCAACTCGGATGCGCGCGCCCAGGTGCACCTGGCAGCGTCGTCGTATGGCTTGCACTACTGCCACGTGGATATCTTGATGAATACCATCACCATCCACACCACCATCGGCACCGGCGAGCAGCGCCAAAACCTGCATGTATTCCGCGTGGTGCCGAGCATTGGCGTGGATTTCTCCAAGCTCGCGGCCGTCGATAAGCTCATTCGCTCCATCCACTCCGGCCAGATGCCGCCGGCCATGGCGGAGCAGCGCCTAGACGAGATCGACCGCATGCCAGCGCCTTATAAGCCGTCCACGGTCATGCTCGGCTGGGGCGCGATGGGTGGCCTGATTTCCATGATGCTTGGCGGCGACCTGCTCGTCGGCGTGGTGGCGTTTGTGGTCTCCGCGTTCATCATGGGCTTGAACGCCTGGTTGGCCAATTACCGCCTGCCGCCCTTTTATCAGAATGCGGTCGGCGGCTTTTTCGCCGTCTTCCCGGCCGCCATTTTGTACAACGTCGCAGCCTCCTTCGGCATTAATTTCTCGCCCACGCAGATCATTGCCTCCGGCATCATCGTGCTGGTGGCGGGGCTGACGTTGGTGCAATCGCTTGTCGACGGCATCACGCGCGCCCCCGTTACCTCCTCCGCCCGCTTCTTTGAGGCGCTGCTATCTACCGGCGCCATCATCGCCGGCGTCGGTGTGGGCATCCAGCTGGCCGATTCGCTGGGCTTTAACCTGCCGCCGCTGGCCACGCTGGCCCCACCGGTCTACCACGAAATTCCACTGCTAGTGCTGCTCGGCGGCACGGGTTCTGCTGCCTTTGCGCTGGCCTGCGGCGCAGCCTGGATTGAGATCACCATGTCTGGCCTTACGGCCGCAGCCGGCATGATTTTCTATTACTTCGTGGTGGTGCCCTTCGGCGTCGGCCCGGTGATTGCCTCTGGTCTTTCCGCGGTGGTCGTTGGCCTCGCCGGCGGTTTGATGTCGCGCCGCTGGGGAATTCCGCCGCTTATCACCATGATCGTGGGCTATACGCCGATGCTGCCCGGCCTCATGCTCTACCGCGGCATGTACGCCTCTCTCAATGAGCAGATGATTACCGGCTTTACCAATATGGCGATGGCGCTGGCCATCTCCGGCGCCCTGGCCGCCGGCGTAGTACTGGGCGAGCGTGTGGCTCGCCGCCTGCGCCGCCCGCAGTACTTCCGCCCGTACACCACCTTCAAGCGCATCGGCCGCTTCTCCTTCCATAAGGCCACGCACTTGGCCCGCAAGGCCCCGCGCATCCCGCGCGTGCCGATGTCCCCGTTTGCCCCGCGCGTCAATCGCCCGGAGTTACCACCCAAGCTCGGGCCGAAGCCGCCGCAGCAGCACCCGCGCCACGAGGCCCAAAACCATGCGCCGCATACCCACTCGGCCGCGGACCTGTGGCCGGAAGATTCCCAGTGGCCGGCGCAGCCGCAGCAGCGCGAGAAGACCACCTATACCGTGCCCGGCACCGAAACCTTTCGTGCCCAGAAACCGGAGCAACCGGGCACCGAATCCGGACCCGAGCGGCCCTAAACGCCGCCGGTAGCGTACAATATTTGCTCTGATAGCTTTTCTTGCAAGCGCATAAGTAGTTTCCACAACGTTCAGGAGGACACGTCGTGCCACCCAAGGTCCAAGACACCCACCCACAGGCTGACCAGAATCACGCCCTTGAGGAGGAGACCTCCCGCGCAGCCCGCCGCATCGTGGCCACCTATGCGCAGGACTTCCTCGACGGCGTGACCCTGATGTCCATGCTGGGCGTGGAGCCAAAGGGCCTGGTGCACAAGAAGGTGCTGGCGGAGCAAGCCGATGCCGCTCCCAAGAAGTCGACCAAGAAATCCAGCAAAAAGTCCACGAAGAAGTCGACTAAGAAGTCCACCAAGAAATCGACGAAGAAGTCGACCAAGAAGGCTACAAAGAAGGCCACCAAAAAGGCGACGAAGAAGGCCTCCAAGAAGGCAACGAAGAAGTCCACTAAGAAGTCTTAAGTTATTCTTGCACCATGAGTGAGCGTGGCAATGACTTCGTGGTGGTGGCCAACCGCCTGCCGGTAGATCTGGAAACCCGGCCCGATGGCAGCCATACCTGGACGCCCTCGCCGGGCGGTCTGGTCACCGCATTGTCTCCAGTCCTCGAATCACACCAGGGATGCTGGGTGGGCTGGCCCGGTGTGGCCGATGCCGCGCCAGAGCCCTTCCGCACCGATACCGGCGTGCTGCTGCACCCAGTCAAGCTCACCGAGTCCGATTTCGAGGGCTTTTATGAGGGTTTTTCTAATGCCACCTTGTGGCCGCTCTACCACGATCTCATCGTCACCCCTACCTATGACCGCGATTGGTGGCACGCCTATCGCGAGGTCAACCTGCGTTTTGCAGACGAGGTAGCCGAGGTCGCCGCCGAAGGCGCCACCGTGTGGGTACAGGACTACCAGCTGCAGCTTTTGCCTGGCATCCTGCGCCAGAAGCGCCCGGATCTCACCATCGGATTTTTCCTGCACATCCCCTTCCCTTCCGCCGATCTCTTCCGCCAGCTGCCCTGGCGCGAGGAGCTCGTGCGCGGGCTGCTTGGCGCGGATCTCATCGGCTTCCACCTGGAGGCCAATACCCGCAACTTCTTGGAGCTTGCCCGCCGCCAGGGCCTCGACGTACAAGGCGAGGCCAGCACCCGCGAGGTCACCGCGCATATTCGCCTGCCGCAGGGGCGCACCATCGGCGTGGGCGCCTTCCCCATTTCCATCGCCGCGAAGGACTTTGCCGCATTCACTGGGGAGGAGAAGGGGGACGTCGCCAAGCTGCGCGAAGAGCTGGGCTCGCCCAGGCGCATTATCTTGGGCGTGGATCGCCTCGATTACACCAAAGGCATCCTGCAGCGGCTGACCGCCTTTGAGGAGCTGCTGGACACCGGCGCGCTCGACCCGGAGGAGGTGACGCTGGTGCAGCTCGCCACGCCGTCGCGCGAGCGCCTCGACCATTACAAGGCCACCCGCTCCAAGGTGGAAGAAGCCGTTGGCCGCATCAACGGGCGCTTCGCCCGCGTAGGTCACCCGGTGGTGCACTACCAGCACCGCGGCGTGGCCAAGAGTCTCCTGCGCTGCTACTACCGCATGGCCGATGTCATGCTGGTGACCCCCTTCAAGGACGGCATGAACCTGGTAGCCAAGGAATACGTGGCCTGCCACGACGATGGCTCGGGCGCGCTGGTGCTCTCCGAGTTCGCCGGCGCGGCCGATGAGCTCAACCAGGCCTACCTGTGCAATCCCTTCGATATCGAGTCCGTCAAGGCCGCCTTGCTCAATGCGCTCAAGGCGCTTGACGACGCCCCCTCCACCATGACCCAGCGCATGCTCACCATGCACCAGCAGGTCACCGAGCACGACGTGCAGCTATGGTCCCAGTCCTTCCTGGGCTGCCTGCGCCAAGCAGAAGAACAGGGGGCGGGCGCATGATGTCTCGCTTTCCCCGCCTGGCCGCAGTGCCCATTGCCGCGACCTGCGCCGCCGCATTACTGGCCGGCTGCGGCTCCGGCGACGAGGAGCCCCAAGCCCCTGGCGATGAGCAGATCTTGGATAAGCAGTGGCAGGTAGTCTCCATCAACACCACCCCGGATGCCGCCTCCACCATCCCGGAATCCATCCCGCAGGCACCCACGTTGAGTTTTGGCCAATCCACGATGGTGGGCACCACCGGGTGCGCCCAAATGGTGGGCAAGGTGACCTATTCCGCCGATGATGAGCGCCAAAACATCCGCGAGGGCAACCGCCTCCACTTCGATGAGGTGGAGTTTGACGAGACCGCCGAAGATTGCCACGGCGCGTCCGTGTGGGCCGATAACCTGCTGCGCAACCTGATTTCCGCGGACCACGATTTTCACTACACCGTCAATTCCAATAACCAGCTCGTCTTGGAACTGGTCACCGATGAGGTGGACTCGCCGTCTATCAAGTTGGTTTCCCTGGGCGGTTAATTGCGTAGGCTGGAGGCCATGACGCTTTCAACTGCCATCAAGGCCCTTGCCGCCGCCGAGCACCTCGCGGTGGTCTCGGATTTCGACGGCACGCTCTCCCCCTTCGCCACGGCCATCTATGAGGTCGAAATGAACCAGGAATCACTGCGCGCCCTGGATAAACTGGCCCACCTGCCGGACACCACCGCGGCCGTGCTCTCCGGCCGCCACCTCGAAGGCCTCAAGCGCGTGTGCCCTCTGCGCGAGCCCGTTCTCTTCGGCGGCTCCCACGGCGCCGAGTCCTCGTGGGAGGACACGGAACTGACCCCCGCGATGCGCGAGCACCTCGCCACCAAGGAAGCCGAGATCCGCGCGATCATGGAGCGCTTCCCCGGCGCGGATATCGAGGTCAAACCCTTCCAGCGCGTATTGCACCTGCGCGCGCTCGAGGATTCCGATCCAGAAGCTGCCGCCCAAGCCTATGAAGCCGCCCTCGCGCTCGATCCGGGCGGCTTCCCCCGCACGGCCGGCAAGTCCGTGGTGGAGTTCTCCGCCACCCAGGCCACCAAGGGCACGTGGATTGAGAACCTGCGCGAGCGCACCGGAGCCACCGCCATGGTCTTCTTGGGCGATGACGTCACCGATGAGGACGGTTTCCGCGCCCTGCACCAGCCGCCAGACGTTGGCGTCAAGGTCGGCGAGGGCGATACGTCGGCCGTAGTGCAGCTTGCCGACGTCGACGCCGTCGCCCACTTCCTCACCGAGCTCGCCGCCGCCCGCGCGGCCCATGTCGGCCGCCCCGACAACGGCGGCGCTGCCTAACGCGCCGCTGCCTAGCGAAGCGGCACCTAGCGCGGCGGAGCCACCGTCCGCCCGGCCGCGAAGCTGGTCTGCAGCACGCGCCGTAGCATCGCGGCTTCGCTCGCGTCCGAGCCCTCCGCGCCGGCGATAAGCTTGGCGAGCATGTGGCCGGCGGCCGCGCCCTTGGCCTTATTGGGCTGGACGATCGTCGTCAAGCCAAGGCGCTGCGCCGCATCAATGCCGTCGAAGCCGGTAACGGACAGCTCGCCGGGGACGTCGATGCTCCGCTCGCGCGCATAGGTCATCACGCCCAGCGCCATGGAGTCGGTGGTGCACAGGACGGCGGTGAGGTCTGGGTGGGCGTCGAGAAGCAACTGCGCGGCCGCACGCGTGGTCTGCGCATCGTTGATGTGCTGGGTAACCACGGGCACGGTCTCGGGCGCGATGCCCGCCTGTGCAAAGACGTCCATGGCTCCCATGACCCGGGCGCGCTGCACGTGCATATCGGCGCCCTGGAGCTCACCCCACGAAATGGGGCCATCGTGGCGCTCGCGCTTGAGGCGAATCGCCAGCACGCCGATCTTGCGGTGGCCGGCCTCCACCAGCGCGCGGGCGGCCGGGGCAATCGCCGCGCGGTCATCGATGCCCACGAACGGCAGGCCCGAATCCGTCGGCTGATCGCAGACCACCACCGGCAGCCCGCGGCCGCGCGCCGCCTCGAGGTAGGCGTCCCCGGCCGCCACGGAGTAGACCACAAAGCCATCCACCGCGGCCGAGCCCACCAGGCTGGCCGCCTCCGCCTCGCCCTCCGGACCGGCCGGGATGAGGGTGAGCGTGGTCTGCGCGCCGGCCGAGGCTTCTGCCATGCCGGCCAGGAAATCCACCGAGGCCATGTCCTCGAAGGCATAGGACAGGTGCTCGGTCAGCAGCACGCCCACCGAGCCCGCGCGGCGGGTGCGCAGGCTGCGGGCCGTGGGGTCCGGCCCGGGATACCCCCGCGCCTTCGCCGCCGCCAGGATGCGCTCGCGTGTTGCGGCCGAAAGCTGGTCCGGCCGGCTATAGGCATTGGATACCGTCGTGCGCGAAACACCCAGCTCGGCGGCCAGCGAGGCCAGCGTTTTGCGGGTGGGGCTGCGTTTCACCATGACCGCAAGCATACCCCGCGGCTGTATTTTCAATACATATTCAATTGACAATGGTTCCCATCAAACGCACACTGGAAACTATGCATACCTCACTTCGCGCATCCGCAGCCCTCCTCGCGGCCGGTGGCCTCCTGCTGACCGCCACCGCCTGCTCCTCCGACACCGAGGACTCGGCCGCCGAGCCGGGCGCCCAGAAGAAGATCTCCATCGTCGCGTCCACCTCCATCTGGGCCGACGTCGCCCAGGCCGTGGCCGATACCGCCTCCGGCGTGGACATCGAGGTCAAGCCCATCGTCGAGGGCAACGGCGTTGACCCGCACCACTTCGAGCCTTCCGCGGCCGATATCGCCAAGGCCGAGGACGCGGACCTGCTCGTGGTCAACGGCGGCGGCTACGATTCCTGGATTTACCAGGCCGTTTCCGATCAGGACAACATCGTCTCCGCCCTGCCGCTCACCGACCACGGCAAGCTGGCCGATGACCCCAATGTCATGACCATCGACGCCGCCAAGGCCACCGCCAAGAAGGACCCGGAGAAGGTCACCAACATCGAGGGCAACGAGCACATTTGGTACGACCCGGCCGCGCTCGACGAGGTCGCAGGAAATATCGCTGACCAGATCAACGAGCTCAATACCGATGCCAACGCCAGCACCGAGCGCGTGGACTCCCACGTCGACCGCCTGCGCGACAAGCTCAAGGAACTGCCGGGCGACCTCTCCTACGCGCAGACCGAGCCGATTGCGGACTACATCATGAAATACACCTCCGGCAAGGATGTCACCCCAGAGGGCTACCGCAAGGCCACCATTTCTGAGGGCGAGCCCACCGCGGCCGACCTCGCTGCCTTCACCAAGGCGATTAAAGAGGACAAGTTAGACCTGCTCATCTTTAACCCACAGACCGAAACCGATACCGCCGGCCGCATCAAGTCCGCCGCGGAGGATGCGGACGTCTCTATCGTCGAAATCGGCGAAACCCCGCCGGATGGCAAAGAATTCTGGACCTACTATGACGAGGTCACCGATTCCCTGGGGAAGCTCTAGTGCTCATCCACTTCCATGACGCAGCGGTTGCCCCGCTGTGGTCCAGCCTTAACCTCGCCGTTGACCGCGGCGAGTTTATCGCCGTTTTGGGCCCCAATGGCGTGGGCAAATCCACCCTGCTCGGCACCATCTTGGGAACCCGCAAGCTCACCGCCGGCAGCGTCGACGTTAACTGCCGCGTCGGCTTCATCCCGCAACAACGCATGTTCCCGGCCGACCTGCCCCTGCGCGCCCGCGACTTAGTCTCGCTCTCGCTCGCCCACGGCGCTTTCCGACGCCGCCGCCCGCCCCGCCACCGCGTCGACGAGCTCCTCGCCGAGGTGGGCGCCACCGGCCTGCGCGACCGCCGCGTGGGCCAGCTATCCGGCGGCCAACAGCAGCTCATCCGACAGGCCCAGGCGCTGGCCAACGACCCCGAGCTCATCCTCGCCGACGAGCCGCTGCTCTCGCTCGACCCGGCGCGCCAACAAGCCACCGTGGACAAGCTGGATACGCTGCGCCACGAGCGCGGTACCTCCATCATGTTTGTCACCCACGGCATCAACCCGGTGCTCGGCGTGACCGATAAGGTGCTCTACCTCGCCCCCGGCGGCCATACCTTCGGCACGGTGGATGAGGTCATGCGCTCCGATGTCCTTTCCGAGCTCTACGGTTCCAAGGTCAACGTCTTAAACGTCGATGGGAGACTTATCGTTGTCTAGCTTTGTAGAAGACACCCAGTACCTGCTCAGCGTGGACTTTGTGCAGTCCTCGCTCATCGCCTCCGCGCTGCTGGGCATTCTCTCCGGCGTGATGACCTCGCTCATTGTGCTGCGCCAGATGTCCTTTTCCGTCCACGCCACCTCCGAGCTTGCGCTCATGGGCGCCTCGGCCGCGCTGCTTTTCGGCCTCAACCTGGGCTTCGGCGCGGTAGCCGGTGCCATCGTGGCCGCCATCATCCTCGCCGTGCTGGGTTTTAAGGGCCAGCAAGACAGCGCCATCGGCGTGGTCATGAGCTTTGGCCTAGGCCTCTCGGTGCTGTTTTTACACCTCTACCCCGGCAACGCGAATACCGCGATGACGTTGCTCACCGGTCAGATCGTCGGCGTTTCTTCCGCCTCGGTGTGGCTTTTGGCCGCGACCACCGTGGTCATCCTCGCCGCCGTGGCCATCCTATGGCGGCCCATGCTCTTCGCCTCGGCCGACCCGGTCATGGCCCAGGCGGCCGGCGTACCCACCCGTTTCATCTCGGTTGCGTTCGCCGTGCTGGTGGGGCTCGCGGCCGCGCAGTCGGTACAAATCGTCGGCTCGCTGCTCGTTATGGCGCTGCTCATCACCCCCGGCGCGGCGGCCGTGCAGATTACTTCCTCGCCCCTGCGTGCGGTCATGTGGGCGACCATCTTCGCCGAAGTTTCGGCCGTCGGCGGCTTCGTCTTATCGCTCGCGCCCGGCCTGCCGGTCTCGGTTTTCGTCACCACCATTTCCTTTGTCATTTACTTGGTGTGCCGCCTCATTGGCTGGCAGCGCAACAAGAACGCGGTGCGCGACGAGGTTGCCGCGCACCGCTTCCATGCCGACTGCCACAGCACCGCCGAAGAGCACCACGCCGACTAGACTGGGCGGCTATGCACGTACACCGCCGCACCGCGGATGTGGATGGCCGCACCCGCCGTTTTCTCGTCATCGCGCCGGAAAACCCCGGCCCGCACCCTGACCTCTTGCTCTTCTTCCACGGTTCACTGCAATCCGGGAACGTGATGCGCCGCTTTACCAACGGCACCTTCGACGAGCTTGCCGACGCCACCAACACCGTCCTCGTCTACCCCGACGGCGTCGACCGCCATTTCAACGATTGCCGCAGCATCCTGCCAGTCACCGCCCGAGCGGAAAACGTCGATGACGTTGCCTTTAGCACTTACCTGGTTAGCACCATGCAGCGCGAGTTCGGCACCAAGCGCACCTTTGCCTGCGGCTATTCCAATGGTGGGCAGATGGTGCTCCGCCTGCTTTTCGACGCCCCCTTTAGCCTCACCCGCGCCTGCATCTTCGCCTCCACCCTGGGCGAGGGCAAGAACCACGCACCCAGTAACCCGGACGGCTACCGGCCCACGCCGCTGCTGTTTTTCCACGGCACCGCCGACCCGTATGCGCCGTATGAGGGCGGGGTCGCCGGGCTGGATGCCGAGCGTACCCGCGGCCGCGTGCTTTCCGCGCCGGCCACCGCCGAACACTTCGCGCTGGCCAATGGCTGCCAGCCACCCCGCGACTACCACCCCACCGCGGATGTCACCGCCACCGCATACGACGGCGATTTCCCCGTCGGGCTGTGGACCATGGAGGGCCTCGGCCACGTGATTCCCTCTAGCATGAAAACCGACCCACGCATAGGACCAAATACGGATTCCTTCCGCGCTGTGGATAAGGTCCGCGAGTTCTTCGGCCTCGACGACGCCGAGGCCTAGTTATCCACACCCGCACCCAGCGCACCGCGCGCCGGCGTGCACCCGCACTTAACGTGTGGAGCCGTGAACGCGCTACAGAAATTCTTGACAGGCCTGGCCGCCGGCATGGACATTATCGCCGACTGCCACGGCCTTACTAAGCGCGCGCTTATCGACGCCGGCTGCCCCGACACCACCGCCGCCCGCCTCCTTACCCTCGCCGATACCTACTTCGGCCCCACCGCCTTTCGCCGGCTCCAGCGCGAATCCATCGCCGCGGCCCGCACCAACGAGCACAGCCTCACCGCGCTGCTGGCCATCGAGCGCCACGCCACCAAGCTGAAGAGTAAGCGCCAGGCCTGGGCGCTGCGACGGGAGCTATGTGGGATGAAGGGGGATGCGTCGGACGTCGACAAGCAGGGGCGCCAGCGCGTGCGTGAGATTAAAGGCCCACCGCAACGCAAGCCCGGTGTCAAGCTCTACCGCCGCACCGATGGGCCGTGGACCATGACGATTACCGGCAAGTCTGCGGACATCGCGGATATGCACGCCGCGCTCGATAAGGACGCCCCACTCGATTCGGTGCGCAAGATTTTTCAAGGCACCGCCGCGGCCTCCCCCACGGCCGTGACCACCAATGTGGTGCTGCGCCTAGACGAGCTCGATCGCGTCGTCGACACCGCGGGCGATGACATCACCCTGCAGCTGACCAATGGCGCCCGGATGACCGGCGCGGACCTGGTGCGTCGCGCCTTTACCGCGCACGGCTATGTGACTCTGATCCACCCCGTGAAAGGCCCGGTGAACCTGTACCGCACCGAGCGGCTCGCCTCGCCGAAGCAGCGCACCATGGCCGCCGCGGAAAACCCCACCTGTCCGTGGCCGCAGTGCAATTACCCCGCCGATGAATGCCAAGTCCACCACCTCACCGCGTGGCGCCACGGCGGTGAGACCAACCCCGAAAATCTCACCATCGCCTGCCCGTATCACAACGGCGTCAACGACGATGACCCCAACGCCCCGCCGCTGCGCGGCCGCCTGGCCAGGGTGAATGGAACCATTAAGTGGCTGCCACCCTGGGCGGAAAGCGGCTAGAAACCTCGCTGGAGGTTACTGGGCCGCGCGGCGCTGGCGTGCGAATTCGGAGAGCACGGAACCGGCCGCGACGGAAGCATTGAGGGACTCGACCCAGTCGGTCATCGGAATGGACATGATGACGTCGCAGTTCTCGCGCACGAGGCGGGAGATACCCTTGCCTTCGGAACCGATGACGATGACTACGGGATCCGTCGCGCCGTTATAGGTATCCAGTGTGTGCTCGCCGCCGGCGTCGAGGCCGACGACCTGGTAGCCGCTCTTTTGGAATTGTTGCACGGTGCGGGTGATATTCGTCGCGCGGGCGACCGGCAGGCGCGCCGCCGTGCCGGCCGAGGTACGCCACGCCACCGCGGTCACGGACGCGGAGCGGCGCTCAGGGATGATGACGCCGTCGCCGCCGAAGGCCGCCACGGAGCGGATGACCGCGCCGAGGTTGCGCGGATCGGTGATGTTATCCAGGATGACGAACATGCCTGGGCGTGCGTTCTCGGCCGCACGGGCGATGAGCTCGTCGACGTCGGCGTACTTATACGGCGGGATCTGCAGCCCGATGCCCTGGTGCATGCCGTTACCGGTCATGCGGTCCATCTCGTGGCGCTGCACCTCGATGATGGGGATATTGCGGGTATTGCACATGGCCACGGCCTCGGACAAGCGCTTGTCATTGCGGGTACCGGCCACGATGTAGAGCGTGGTGGCCGGCACCTTGGCGTGCAGGCACTCGATGACCGGGTTGCGGCCCACAACCATCTCGGCGGTCTCCTTCTGGTGGCGGCCGGAGTTGCGGCGGTCGCGCTCCAGCTTGGCCTTGTGCTTGGCGTGGTAGATGCGGTCCTCTGCCTTGGGCGTCGGGCCTTTGCCGGCCAAGCCCTTGCGGCGCTGGCCGCCGGAGCCCTTGGTTGCGCCCTTCTTATTGGTCTTGCGGATTCCCGCGCCACCGCGGCCGTGGGTACGTGCCATAATTTATGTCCTTTCGGAGTGCTTAACGCTGCGCCAGCGACCAGGTCGGGCCGTCTGGGGTATCGGTGATGGTGATGCCGGCGGCCGCGAGGCGGTCTCGGACGGCGTCGGCAGTAGCGAAGTCCTTGTCCGCGCGCGCCTGGGTGCGCCGCTCCAGCTCAGCTTGTACCAGCGCATCCAGCGCGGCATCCGCCCCGCTAGCTTGCGCTCCATCTTCCCACTCCAGCGGGTCAAAGCCAAGTACGTGTGCCATCGCGCGGACCTGGCCAGCCAGCGTGCGCGCCTCGGCCTCATCGCCGGCCGCGAGCGCCTTATTGCCAGCGCGGACGGTGGTGTGGATTTCCGCCAGGGCCTTGGGCACCGCGATGTCATCATTCATCGCGTCTTCAAAGCTCTGAGTCCACTCGCCAAGCTCCAGATCGTCAAAGTGGCCGAGGAAGTCTTCGATGCGACGGTAGCCAGCGGCGGCCTCGGTAAGCGCGGTCTCGGAGTACTCCAGCACGGAGCGGTAGTGTGCCGAGCCCAGGTAGTAGCGCAGCTCCACCGGGCGCACCAGCTCCAGCATATTCGGGATGGACAGCACGTTGCCCAGGGACTTCGACATCTTCTCGCCCGACATCGTCACCCAGTGGTTGTGCATCCAGTAGTTGGCGAACTTATCGCCGGCCGCATGCGACTGCGCGATCTCGTTCTCGTGGTGCGGGAACTGCAGGTCCAGGCCGCCGCAGTGGATATCGAAATTAGAGCCCAGGTAATAGGTGGACATGGCCGAGCACTCCAGGTGCCAGCCAGGGCGGCCGTCGCCCCACGGGGTGGGCCAGCTGGGCTCGCCCGGCTTCGCGGCCTTCCACAAGGCAAAGTCCTGGGCGCCGCGCTTGGCGGAATCCTCGCCTTCGCCCTGCTCCATTACCTCTACCTTGTTGCCAGACAGCGAACCGTAATCGGAGCCTTCGGCCTTGGTCCAGGCGGCGACGTCGAAGTAGACGGAGCCGTCGGCGGGGTAGGCAAAGCCGGCGTCGATAAGCCGCTGCATATAGTCGACCATCTGGGTGACAAAGCCGGTCGCGCGCGGCTCGACAGAAGGCGGGATGACTCCCAGGGTGTTATAGGCCTTGGTGAACTCGCGCTCATAGGTGGACACCCATTCCCACCAGGGTCGATTATTCTCGGCCGCCTTGGTGAGGATCTTGTCATCGATATCGGTGACGTTGCGCACCAGGGCTACGTCATAGCCTTGGGCGAGCAGCCAGCGGCGCAGGATGTCGAAGGCGACGCCGGAGCGCAGGTGCCCGATGTGCGGCTGGGCCTGCGGGGTGGCGCCGCACAGGTAAATGGAGGCGTGGCCGGGGCGAATCGGCTCGAAATCGCGTTGGCTGCGGGTGGCTGTGTCATAAATGCGCAAAGTACTCACGCCACCCAGTCTAATTGACGCGTGCGCGGGGTTAGTGTGGTGGGCTAGGCGCGCCAGACGACGGCCGTGGCAACCGCCGCGCGGCCCTCCTTACGGCCGGTAAAGCCCATATGGTCCGTCGTCGTGGCGGAGACGGACACGGGGGCACCAAGGATTTCGCTCAGTACCGCTTCGGCCTCTTCGCGGCGAGGGCCCATCTTGGGGGTCTGGCCGATGAGCTGGGCTGCGGCATTGCCGATGATAAAGCCTTCGGATTCGAGCAGTTCGCGGCATTCGCGCAGCAGTTTCGCCCCGGAAACGCCGTCGTATTCGGGCCGGCCGACGCCCACGAAGGAGCCAAGGTCGCCGAGGTGGGCAGCGGATAAGAGGGCGTCGACAAGCGCGTGCGCTACGACGTCGCCATCGGAGTGGCCTTCGCAGCCAGCATCGCCCTCGAAGAGCAGGCCGGCGATCCAGCAGTCCTTGCCGGCCTCGATCTGGTGGGCGTCGGTGGCGATGCCAACGCGCGGGATAATCGGGTTAGTCATGGGTCTCCTCGGTCAGGGCGTGGGCCAGGGTGAGATCGATGGGCGTGGTGATTTTGAACGCCAGGGTATCGCCCGGCACGGTTGCCACGCGCTCGCCGTGCCATTCCATGAGGCTGGCGTCATCCGTGGCGGTGAATTCGGGCTGCTCGGCCCAATAATCGAGGTTGGCCTGGCGCAGCGCGGACAGGCGGAAAGCCTGCGGGGTTTGCACGGCGCGCAGGCGGGAGCGGTCGGGAGTGCTCACCACGGCGTCGGCCGCGACTTCCTTGATGGTATCGGCCACGGGAACCACGGGCACGGCCGCTGGGGCGCCTTCGAGCACGCGCTTGGCGACGTCCCGCACCATCGCCGCCGGAGTCAGCGCCCGGGCCGCATCGTGGATGAGTACCACGGCGTCGTCGTCGGGGATTGCCTGGAGGCCGGCCCACACGGAATCGGCGCGCTCGCTGCCACCGTGCACGAGGCGGATGGGCGCGGCGTTGGTGGCGTTTTTGCCGTCTGCGGTGTCGATGCGGCCGATGATGCGGGCGGCTTCGGGCTCCATGTCTGGGCTGACCAGCACGATGACCTCATCGACCACGCCGGAGGCCAGCAGCGCGCGCACGGAGCGCTCCAGGAGGGTGCGCCCGCGCAGCTCGACATAAGCCTTGGGCACCTCGGCACCGAGGCGGGTGCCCTGGCCGGCGGCCGCGATGAGCGCGATGACGCGCGGTTTAGTCTTCGTCGTCGAAGGAGAGGTCATCGAGATCGATGTCGTTGTCGATATCGGTGGTGATGGACTTATCGTCTACCAAACCGGCCGCGCGGTGGCGCTCGATGGTGGCATCGATCTCCTCCATCATGGTGTCGGCCTTCTTCTCATCGACCGGCTTGGCCAGCGCCAGCTCGCCCACCAGGATGGTGCGGGCCTTGCCCAGCATGCGCTTTTCGCCGGCCGAAAGGCCGCGGTCCTGGTCGCGACGCCACAGGTCGCGAACAACCTCGGCAACCTTATTGATATCGCCGGAAGCGAGGCGCTCCTGGTTAGCCTTATAACGGCGGGACCAGTTGCCGGCCTCTTCGACGTCCTCGTCACGCAGCACGGAAAAGACCTTTTCCAGGCCCTCCTTGCCCACGACGTCGCGCACGCCGACGTTATCGGCGTTCTTGATGGGCACGCGGACGACTAGGTCGGACTGGTTGATGTGCAGCACCAAGTATTCCAGCGTCTCGCCGCCCATCTCGCGGGTCTCGATATCCTCGATGACGGCCGCACCGTGGTGCGGGTAGACGACGACCTCGCCGACCTTATACTCCATTGCCACTCCTTGTGTTCCCGTTTAATCCCGGTTGACTAAGGCCGCCATTTTATCACGAGCGGCCGCCCCGCCTGCGGATACCCCCGTATACCCCCATGGTCTACCCGCCCGGTTTGGGACTAACTGTGTACTTTATTGCCAAAGGGACTAGGCTAAAGCGTTGACAAGCCCTGTGATCGCAATTGATGGAGGATGCTCAACGTGCAGTCCCTGAAGTCCGCCGCCCGCCGCGGTGCCATTATTTCCGTAACCGCCGTCTCCGCTCTGGCGCTGGCTTCTTGCTCGGCGGGTCACGTCACCCAGACCGCTGACAAGGTGGCTGCGGTCGATGGCGCTTCTGCAAGCACGGAAGACAACAAGGTTGCGGTTCGCGATGTCACCATCTTGGTAGAACCGGACGGCACCGCTGCCTTGAAGTTCACCGCCGTAAACCAGGGCTACGATACCGATGTCATCTCCCTGGAGTCCGTAGAGGTCGACGGCCAGCGCGTCGAGATGGACAAGGCTCAGCCGCTGCACCGCGACCAGTCCATCATCGCGGATTCCCAGAAGAACCTGGACGCGACCACCCAGCAGGATTCTGAGACCGTCCAGTACATCGCCACCTCCCTGAAGAACGATGACTTTGGCTACGCCGGCGACCGCCCGGTTACCTTCGAGTTCTCCAATGGTTCCATCGACGTGGACGCCACCATTGCCGCCACCCAGATGCAGTCCGGCGAATTCGACCGCGACGTCGAGTCCTCCGAGGGCTACTCCTCCGAGGCTCCAAAGAACTAAGCCACGCCGCCCAAAATCACCGCCTCCAGCCCGTTTCGGGCCGGAGGCGTTTGCGTGTTTTAGGCTAGAGGCCATGGCCAAGAAAACTCGCCCCATCCATACCTGTTCCGAATGCGGCTATGTCTCGCCGAAATGGCTGGGGCGCTGCCCCGACTGCGGGTCTTGGGGCACGTTGGAGGAAAGGGCCCCGGTGGTGGCGGGGCCTGGGACAGCGGGGGCGTCGGCAAGCAAGGGCGTAGCGCCGTCGAGCCCGGCGCAGCCGATTACCAAGATTGGGGCGCAGGCGACCAAGACGGTGCGCACCGGCATCGGCGAGCTCGACCGCGTGCTAGGCACCGGCATTGTGCCCGGCTCAGTGGTGCTCATGGCCGGCGAGCCGGGCGTGGGCAAATCCACGCTGCTGCTGGAAGTAGCCTCGCGGTGGGCCCAGCTCGGCCGCACCGTGCTCTATGCGACGGCCGAGGAATCGGCCGGCCAGGTCCGCTCCCGCGCCGAGCGCACCGGGGCGCTCCAGGAATCGCTGTACTTGGCGGCCGAGTCCAACTTGGATGCGGTCTTTGGCCACGTGGATAAGCTCAAGCCGAGCCTCATCATCGTCGATTCGGTGCAGACCATGCACGCCGTGGGCGTGGAGGGCGTATCGGGCGGCGTGGCGCAATCGCGCGCGGTAACGGCCGCGCTGACCTCCCTGGCGAAATCCACCGGCATTCCGGTGCTGCTGGTGGGCCACGTGACCAAGGATGGCAACGTCGCCGGCCCGCGCGTGCTGGAGCATCTTGTCGACGTCGTCTTGAACTTCGAGGGCGACCGCCAATCCAGCCTGCGTATGCTGCGCGGCATCAAGAATCGCTTTGGCGCCACCGACGAGGTGGGGTGCTTCGAGCAGACGGCCGGCGGCATTCGGGAAGTCGCGGACCCTTCCGGGCTGTTTCTATCGCACCGCGGCACGACGCCGGATGGTTCGGCCGTAACGGTCGCAATGGACGGCGTGCGGCCGATACTCGCGGAGGTGCAGGCGCTGACGGTGGACCCGGTAGCAAAGAACCCGCGGCGCGTGGTGACCGGGCTAGATTCCAACCGCGTGCCGATGGTGCTCGCGGTGCTGCAGGCGCGCGCCGGCCAACGCACCAACGATAAGGATGCTTATGTCGCCACGGTGGGTGGCATGCGGATTACGGAAACCGCGACGGATTTGGCGGTGGCGCTGGCCACGTGGTCCTCGCTGCACGAACAGCCGCTGCCAGCCAAGACGGTGGTCATCGGCGAGGTGGGCCTGGCCGGCGAGTTGCGGCCGGTGCCCAATGTGGAGCGGCGCTTGATGGAGGCCGCGCGGCTGGGCTACAAGCACGCGCTCGTCCCGCGCGGGGATATCGAGCCGGTCGAAGGCATGCAGGTGCGCCAAGTGGCGACGCTGGGGCAGGCCATCGCCGCGGTGTCAGGGTAGCGCCTAGCGCAGGGTGAAGTCCTGCGGCGGGGAGGAGTTATCGCCGATGACGGTGTGGGCAAAGTAGGCACCGGGCTCGGCCGCGGGGCGGTCGGTGCACTCGCCCGGTTTGGAGGCCTGGCGGGACCATTCGGCCTCGAATTTCACGTCCTTGCCGGCCGGGAAGGTTTGCGAGCCGGTCTGCACGGAGGCATAGCAATCCGTATCGGACCACACGCGCTCGTTATCGGCCATCTTGTAGACCTCGAAGCGCAGCAGATTCTTATCTAGGTCGATTTTGCAGTCCGCGGCCGTGGGGTTGGTGACGGTCATGAAGAACTTCGGCAGCTCGCCTTCCGGCACGGAGTAGTTCAACATGGAGGTGCGGACATCGAGATCCGCGAGTTCGCAGGTCTTCTTGGCTGCCTCGGAGCTTGCAGGCGCAGCGCTCGACGGCTCGCTTTCGGCCGCCTTGCTTTCCGATGCCCCCTCGGCCGACGTCTTCGTCTCCGAGACGGTCCCGGAGGATTCGGGGGCGGCAGAGGAGGAGGTTTCCTCATCTGCGGACGTAGGGGCAGGTGCGGCGGTATCGGCCGGCTCCTCGCTGCTGCCCCCGAAGGCGGCCACGGCCGCCCAGATCAGCACCACGGCCAGCACGAGCACGATGATGAGCGCCGCCACGCGGCGGCGCTTGTAGATCTCTTCAGGTAGGGGCTTTTTCTGCGTCACGCTGTCAATTTTAAGCGGTGGGCGCGGGCCGGTGCGCTAAGCCCGCGCCGCGTGTCAGGCTGTACTACTTCACGCCGAGGGTCTGCAGGGTTTCCACGCTGGAGTCTTCCAGCAGGTAGCGCGCGCCGATAACGCCCAAGGCACCCTCATCCAGCAGGCGGCGCACGTTGGGAACGCTGGCCACCAGCTGGGCGACGGTCTGGCGGGTGTGTTCCCGCTCGACGTCGTCAGTCGTGGCATTCGGGCCCGCCACCAAGGCGGAGGCGGCGACCTTCTCAATAATGGGTCGCTGCAGGCCGGTGGGCAGCTCGCCGCCAGCCACGAAACCGGTAGCCGCGCCCACCGCGCCACAAGATTGATGGCCAAGGACCACCAGCAGGTTGGGTTTGAGGGCGGCGAGGGCGTAGTCGAGGGAGGCTAGGACGGCGTCGTCAAGAATGTGGCCCGCGGTGCGGATGACAAAGGCATCGCCGAAGCCGATATTGAAGACGTGCTCGATAGGGGCGCGGGAATCGGAACAGGAAATGACCACCACGCGGGGGTCCTGGCCGTGAGTTAGGCCCTCGCGGTTATAAATCTCGCGCACGTCGACGGTCTCGCCGTCTAATACACGCTGATTTCCCGCTTTGAGGGCCTTCCATACGGCCTGCGGTTCGTGGGCAACATTACGTAAAGGCATAGGCCACATTCTAATGCCCTAGACTATCTCCCACGATGGATTCGCAAGCTCTTCTTTCCTGGTTCGATGCCAATGAACGCGACCTGCCGTGGCGCCGGCCTGGCACGAGCGCGTGGGGTGTGCTGCTCAGCGAGGTCATGAGCCAGCAAACCCCGGTCGCGCGCGTGGCTCCGGTGTGGGAGGAATGGATGCGGCGCTGGCCCACCCCGGCGGACTTTGCCCAGGCCACCCGGGCGGAGGTACTGCGCGCCTGGGGCAAGCTGGGCTATCCGCGGCGTGCGCTGCGCCTGTGGGAGTGCGCGGCGGCCATTGGCGAGGGTGAAGTGCCGGCGGACGTCGATAAGCTGCTGCGCCTGCCGGGCATCGGTGACTACACCGCGCGGGCCGTGGCGTGCTTCCACTTTGGGATAAACGTGCCGGTGGTCGATACCAATGTGCGGCGGGTGTATGCGCGCGCGGAGGACGGTAGGTTCTTGGCGCCGCAACCGTCGAAGCGGGAATTAGCGGCCGTGGCGGAGCTGTTGCCGGCCGAGAATGGGCCGCGTTTTTCGGCCGCGCTCATGGAGTTGGGCGCGCTAGTATGCACGGCGAAGAATCCTTCCTGCGAGCAGTGCCCGCTGCGCGCGAGCTGTGCGTGGCAGCTCGCTGGCCGGCCGCAGCCCAGTGCAGAGGAGCAGGCGCGGGCGAAAAAGCGCGTGCAAAAATTCGTCGGCACGGACCGACAGGTGCGCGGCAAGATTCTGGACGTGCTGCGCGCGGCGGAGCGGCCGGTGCCGCAGTCCGAAATTGACGTGGTCTGGCCCGATGCGGCACAGCGCTCCCGGGCGTTGGCTTCGCTGCTTGCCGACGGCCTCGCCGAGCAAAACGACGCCGGCCTGTTCCACCTCCCTATTTAGGGCGTTAATAATGGCCGGCTATAATCGCAGGTCGCGATCCCGAAGGTGTGATCTGGTTAACGCCAGCGGCCGCGGAAATTGAATCCACCCGGCAGGTTCACCCACATGCCGCCGCGGGAATTGAATGTGACCGGCCCTACCTTGGTAGACATCGACGCGCCGGATCCGGAGACGTTGATCCAGCTATTCTTGCCGGTCTTTTTTCTTGAACGATACTGAAGTCCCATGAGCATTTATTTTAGCAATTCCACTTCCACCGTTCCTACTGCGCAGTAGGTTTTGGGCATGGAAAAGATTTGTATGAGACTCCTCACAGTTTGTTCACTAATCCTCGGCTCCCTCCTGCTGCCGCCGGCCGCAAATGCGGCGGTAACCTCGACTCGGCCTTCGCCGCACGTACTCGATGGCATCGGCCGCGGCCAGGCGTTCACGTATGACACCACTACGGATGATGGTCGGCCGATTCAGGCCTCGGCAACGTTGTACGAGCCCAAGGCGCCGTGGCGCGGGAAAGGCGAACGGCCCACAATCATCTTTGCGCCCGGCACTCGCGGCGCCGGGGACCAGTGTGCACCATCGCGGGCGGGCATGGGCTTAGGTTCGGTAGGGCTGAGCAAGGTCGGCTCCCCCACCATCAACGCGAACTACGAGTACGGCTTCTACATGGGTGCGCTCCACCATGGCGCCCGAGTGATAGTCGCGGATCTCATCGGCCTGGGCATGCCAGGCCACCACACCTATGTCAATCACATTGAGGAAGCACACGCCATGCTCGATGCCGCCCGCTCCGGCCTGGAACTGGCGCACGCTCCGCAGGACGCCCCTATTGGGTTTGCGGGCTACTCGCAGGGCGGCGGCGCTTCGCTAGCCGCTGCGGAATTCGCTGACTCTTATGCGCCCGAATTGAACGTGGCCGGAACCTACTCCGGCGCCCCGCCGGCTGACCTGCCCAAGGTCATGAAGGCCATCGACGGCTCTTCCATCGTCCACGTGCTGGGATACGCCATCAATGGCTTTGCCGAGCGCGACCCCCAGTTCCGCGACGCCGTACTAGAAGAATTCAATCCTCGCGGCATCGACTTCTTGCGCTCGGCGGCCACCAGTTGTACGGGTGACTCCATCCTCATGTGGGGTTTTAGCAGTACCCGCCAGCTCACTCGCACCGGGGAATCGCTATCCGAGCTGGTAGAGCGCAAGCCCATCTTCAAAGAAACTTTGCTGCGGCAGAACCAAGGCAAGCACCCGCTGAAGGGCCCGGCGATGATCGCTAGCTCGCCACATGATGACCTCATTCCACACGAGCAGGTCCGCGCAGCCGCCGGGGCATATTGCCAGATGGGTGGAACCGTGGACTTCATAGCCGCGCCCGGCACCGCGACAATTCCAGGTGCAGGCGCCGACCACGCTTTACCGCTCTACATCAACATCCCGGTGGGCTTGAAGTACCTCTTTGACCGCTTCGACGGGAAACCGGCGCCGTCCAATTGTGCTGGCTAGAGATCCTGAGCATAAGAAAACTGCACGCAACGAAAAACCACCCAGCCTCGCAGAAAGCGAGATGCTGGGTGGTCTTAACTCGTGTTCTTGTTTACATCGGCTGACCGGCGCCTGCTGGCGGCGGGTTGTGGCCGTCGTCATCGGAGTCGGAGCCGGACTCTAGGTCGGTTCCGGCGGCGGTGGAGCCGCCATCGCCCGGAACGTCCGGGGTGATGGTGTCGGGCTCGCCGGCATCGGTGGAGTCGGCGTCGTTTTCGCGCACCTCGGCACCGTCAAGCTGCGGCTCCTCGGTGTCCTCCGGCAGAGGCTTCGGGCGCGGGCTGAAGGTGAACTTCGCGCCCGTGTTGTCCTTGGACTCGCCGTCCCAGCCCTCGACGTCGACGGTGATGATCTCACCGGCGCCGATTTCGCCGAAGAGGATCTTCTCAGAGAGCTGATCCTCAATCTCGCGCTGAATGGTGCGGCGCAGCGGACGAGCGCCCAAGACCGGGTCAAAGCCTCGCTTAGCCAGGAGGTCCTTGGCCTTCTGTGTGAGCTCGATGCCCATATCGCGCTCATCCAGCTGCTTGGCCACGCGGCCGATGAGTAGCTCGACCATCTCCACAATCTGCTCTTGGGTGAGCTGGTGGAAGACGACGATGTCATCGATACGGTTCAAGAACTCTGGGCGGAAGTGCTTCTTCAGCTCGTCGTTGACCTTCTGCTTCATCCGGTCATACTGGGCATCCGCATCGTTTTCGGAGGAACCAGTAAAGCCCAAGCCCACCGGCTTCGAGATGTCCTGGGTGCCCAGGTTCGAGGTGAAGATGAGAACGGTGTTCTTGAAGTCGACGACGCGACCTTGGCCGTCAGTAAGGCGGCCATCTTCCAGCACCTGCAGGAGGGTGTTGTAAATCTCCTTGTGGGCCTTCTCGATCTCATCGAAAAGCACGACAGAGAACGGCTTGCGGCGAACCTTCTCGGTCAGCTGGCCACCCTCTTCGTAGCCAACGTATCCCGGAGGGGCACCGAAGAGGCGGGAAGCGGTGAAGCGATCGTGGAACTCTCCCATGTCGATCTGGATGAGGTCATCATCCGAACCGAAGAGGAAGTTAGCCAGGGACTTCGACAGCTCGGTCTTACCCACACCGGACGGGCCGGCGAAGATGAAGGAGCCGGACGGGCGGCGCGGGTCCTTGAGGCCTGCACGGGTGCGGCGGATGGCACGGGAGACGGACTTGACCGCCTCGTCCTGGCCAATGATGCGCTTGTGCAGCTCCTCTTCCATGTTGAGCAGACGGTTGGATTCCTTCTCCGTCAGCTTCAGCACCGGGATGCCGGTCCAGTGCGCCAGAACCTCGGCGATCTGGTCCTCGCCTACCTCGGCGATTTCCTCCAAGTCGCCAGAGCGCCACTGCTTTTCCTTCTCTGCGCGCTCCTCGCCCAGCTTGCGCTCCTTATCGCGGAGGCCGGCTGCCTTCTCAAAGTCCTGGGCATCGATGGCCGCTTCCTTTTCCTTGCGGACCTCAGCGATGCGGTCATCGACCTCGCGCAGGCCCTTCGGCGCGGTCATGCGCTTGATGCGCATGCGAGCACCAGCCTCATCGAGGAGGTCAACGGCCTTATCCGGCAAGAAACGGTCATTGATGTAGCGATCCGAGAGGGAAGCTGCAGCATGCAGCGCCTCATCGGTGTAGGACACGCGGTGGTGCGCCTCGTACTTATCGCGCAGGCCCTTCAGGATCAAGAAGGTGTCATCCAGGGAAGGCTCCTCCACCTTGACTGGCTGGAAGCGGCGCTCCAGGGCGGCATCCTTCTCGATGTGCTTGCGGTATTCCTCAAGGGTCGTAGCACCGATGGTCTGCAGCTCGCCACGAGCCAGCTTCGGCTTGAGCAGCGAGGCTGCATCGATGGCGCCTTCAGCAGCACCAGCACCAACCAGGGTGTGGATCTCATCGATGAACAAGATGATGTCGCCACGCTGGTTAATCTCCTTGAGGACCTTCTTCAGGCGTTCCTCAAAGTCACCGCGGTAACGGGAGCCGGCAACCAGGGAACCCAGGTCCAGCGAGTAAAGCTGCTTATCCTTGAGGGTCTCCGGAACCTTGCCGTTGACGATGTCGAGCGCCAAGCCCTCAACGACGGCGGTCTTACCAACGCCCGGCTCACCGATGAGAACCGGGTTATTCTTCGTACGGCGAGACAGCACCTGCATGATGCGCTCTACCTCGGACTCACGGCCGACGACCGGATCGAGCTTGCCGTCCTTAGCGGCCTGGGTGAGGTTGCGGCCGAACTGGTCGAGCACCAGGGAATTGGAACGCTCGCCGGAACCGCCGGAGCCGCCACGGCCGCCCGCGCCGGCACCTGCACCAGCACCCGCGCCGACCGGGCCGGAGCCCTGGCCGTTGGAGGAACCACCCTCCTGCTGGCCGCCCTCATAACCGGACAGCAGCTGGATAACCTGCTGGCGCACGCGCGGCAGGTCGGCGCCGAGCTTGGTCAGCACCTGGGCGGCAACGCCGTCGCCCTCGCGAATGAGACCCAACAGCAAGAACTCAGTACCGATGTACTTGTGTCCCATCTGCAGGCCTTCGCGCAGGGAAAGCTCCAGGACCTTCTTGGCACGTGGGGTAAAGGGGATGTGGCCGGTGTGCGGCTGGCTGCCCTGGCCGATAATTTCCTCGACCTCGCGGCGGACATCCTCCAGGGAGATACCCATGGATTCCAGCGCCTTGGCGGCCACGCCTTCGCCCTCATGGATAAGGCCGAGCAGGATGTGCTCGGTGCCGATGTAATTGTGGTTAAGCATGCGTGCTTCTTCCTGCGCCAAAACGATGACGCGGCGAGCACGATCGGTAAACCTCTCGAACATGATTCCCCTATACTTTCGCTTCTAATGTGATACCCACTCTAACGCGGCAGTCCGCCGATAATTTCCGGTTTTGTTCCCAGATGCCCGCAATAGAGCCAGAATCCGCCATAATCGCAGCTCACGCGGGTGTACGCCGGTAGCGAACAGGGGCATGGGCATGTAATCTAGAATCGTTTTATTGTTCCCTGCCCCTCCCCACTATTTAAGGACGTCGCGACCGTGCCCCAGCTTCCTGAGTTCTTTGCCACCCAACACAACCTGCACGAATTGGCCGTGTTGGATGAGGCGCCATCGTCTACCCTCTTTGCGGTCGAAGATGGAAACACGCACCAGCAGCTGAGCGTGGAAATCTTCGCGCCGGAAATTACCGGCGTGGTGGACAAGTCCACGGCACTGCATGGGTTGCACCACCCAGCCATCGCGCCGCTGGTAGGCACGGGCACTACCGCGGATGGGCAGGAATTCATCGTGCGCGAAGGGGTTTCCGGAACCCAGCTTTCTGAGCTTCCCAATGATCTCAGCCGCGAGGAGGCCGCCGACGTCTTCGGTCCGCTGGCGGGTGCGGTGGACTTCCTAGTTTCCCGCGGGCGGGCAGATTTTGCGGTGCATGGGTTAAGGGAGGCCCGGGTGGGCGTCCATAAGCAACGCCAGGTTTCGGTGCTGGCTGCGGCCGGTCCGTCCGGCGAAGAGCACGGCGATGCAGTGGCGGCGTTTGAGGAGCTCGTTGCCCGCAAATGCCCAGAATTTAAGCCCACTGGCACGGCCGAGAGCGCCAAGGATGTAGTGTCTCACCTACACCCGCAGCGCGATTTCGATACCGCGCAGATTCCGCGCGTGCAGGAGCCGGAGCCACGCCCTCAGCAGCAGTTTGCCCCGCCGCAACAGCCGCAGCCGATGACCCAGCCCATGGCGCAGCCGCAGCAACCGATGGCACCCGCGCCGAAGAAGAAGGGCAAGGGCGGGCTCATTGCGCTCATCACGGTGCTGGCGGTGGCCGCGATTGCTGCTGCGGCCGCGCTGTGGTTCTTCCTGTCCTACCCCAGCTGGAATGACAAAGAGCAGAACTTGGCGGATGCGTACCCGGACTTGGTGGGCTCCCGCAGCGGCCAGGACGGCTTCGATGGGGCTAAGTGCTCCTCGCGCGAGCCGGAGCCTGGCCAGGAGGCCAAGATTTCCTGCGTGGGCGATGGGTTCAACTACATCGTGACCTACTACCCCAGCGTGGAGGAGCGCGATGCCATGCTTCCCGACGCCGAACCGGTCGAGCTTTCCAATGACCAGTGCACCATCCAAAGCTTTGAGACCACCGCGGATGTTCCGACCTACGTGATGGCCGTGGAAGGCACCCAGTCCGCATTCCTGGTCTGGGGCGATAAGGCAGAAGAGGAGCGGCTGAACCTGCCGCTGTGCGCCTCTTAATTTGTCCTTGTTCCTATTCCGCGGAGGGTACGCGCTTGAGGAACGGGGCCAGTACGACGACCACCAGCGAAAGCACGCCGGCAAAAAGGAAGGCCCAGTGCGCGCCGTGAGCCGTCGCGGCGGCCTCGTTCATGCCTTGGGCCGCGCCGGACTTGGTGCCACGGGTCAGGAAGGTCATCAGGAAGGCAGTGCCGGCCGCGCCCGCCAGCTGCTGCAGGGTATTGAGGATGGCGGAGCCGTGCGAGTAGAGCTCGTCTGGCAGGGAGGCCAGGGACGTCGTCATCAGCGGCGTCATCATGAGCGCAATGCCCAGGGCAAAAAGGATGTGCATGCCAATGACCATCCATACCGCGCTGTCCTCGTTGAGCAGGGTCATCAGCCACGTGCCCGCGGCTAGGAGCAGGGCGCCGGGGATCATGAGCGGGCGGGGCCCGTGGATGTCATAGAGGCGGCCGACCATCGGCGAGATGCCGCCTTGGAGCAAGCCGCCGGGCATGACGACGAGCCCGGTAACCAGCGAACTTACCGCCAGGGAGGTCTGCAGGTAGATGGGCAGGATATTGACCACGCCGAGTAATAGCCCAAACATGAGCAGCATGCCCAGTACCGCCACGGTGAAGTTGGGAACCGTAAACGGGCGCATGTCCAAAAGAGCGCGATTGTCCTTGGCCAGGCGCAGCTGGCGGCGGGTGAAAAGCGCCAAGGCCACGAGGCCAACGATGAGGACGATGATGTCTACGAGGCCATCTCCCTCCAGCATGTTTTCCAGGGACGATACGGCGTAGACCAATCCGCCAAAGGCGAAGACGGACAGGACGACGGATGGGAAATCCAGCGGGGTATCGCGCTTATCTCCCACGTTGACCAGGCGGAAATAGCCGGCGGCGCAGATGAGGCCGAGCAGCGGCACCATGGTCCAGAAGATGACGTGCCAGCTAGACATGCTCAACACGAAGCCACCTACAGTGGGCCCGAGCGCCGGAGCCACGGAGATCACCACGGAGATAATGCCCATCACGCTGCCGCGGCGCTGCGGCGGGACGAGGGTCATCGCCACCGTCATCAGTGTAGGGATCATCAAGGCGGTGCCGGCCGCCTGGAATACGCGCCCCACCAGCAGCACGCCGAAGGCCGGGGCGAGCGCCGCCAGCACCGTACCGGCAAGAAATACGCCCGACGATGCCAAGAAGATCTGCCGGGTGGTGAACTTATCCATGAGAAAGCCGGTGGTCGGGATGACCACGCCCATGGTGAGGAGGAAACCGGTAAGCAGCCACTGGGCAGAGGTCGCGGGGATGCCGAAGTCCGCCATGATGGTGGGCAGCGCCACCGACAGGGCGGTCTCGTTCAGGATCATCACCATCGCGCCGAGGACGAGGATGGTGAGGTTGATTTTTACCTCTGCGGAAATGTGGGGATCTGGTTTCTGAGACACCCAGACAGGATACTGAGGCCGCGGGTGCGGGGAAAGTCGAGGAGTATAGTTTTAGTGTCTTCATCCGCGCGGTGAGACCGCGCCACCCGAGCCTAAAGCGAGGTACACTCCAGTGCGATTTCTCAACGATTCCCACCCGCCATACGAATTGACCTACTCCGACGTTTTCATGGTGCCGAGCCACTCCGAGGTGGGCTCGCGCCAATCGGTAGACCTCACCACTGAGGACGGCACCGGAAATACCATCCCGCTCATCGTGGCCAATATGACTGCCGTGGCCGGGCGCCGCATGGCCGAGACCATCGCCCGGCGCGGCGGGCTAACCATCCTGCCACAGGACCTCTCCTTGGAAGCGGCCGCAGAAACCATCGCCTCCGTAAAGGCGGCGGACTTGGTTTATGACACCCCGATTACCGTCAAGCCGCACCACACCGTGGGCTATACCAGCAACCTTTTGCACAAGCGCGCCCATGGTGCCGCCATCGTGGTCGACGGGGACATGCCCATCGGCATCATCACCCCGAAGGACCTGCGCGGACAGGATAACTTCACCGCCGTCGGCCAATTGATGACTACCGACTTGGTCACGCTGCCGGTGGGCATTGACCCACAGGAGGCATTTACCAAGCTGCGCAAGACCTCCCGCAAGCTAGCCCCGGTGGTCAACCCGGATGGCACCTTGGCTGGAATCCTCACGAGGAAGGGTGCGGTAAGGGCGAAGATGTATAGGCCGGGCGTCGACAAGCACGGCCGCTTGCACATCGGTGCTGCGGTGGGCATCAACGGTGACGTGGAAGGCCGCGCCCGCGCCTTGGCGGAGGCCGGTGCTGATGTCCTCGTCATCGATACTGCACACGGACATCAGGAAAGCATGCTTACCGCGCTGCGCAAGGTTAAGGCGCTGGATCTGGGGCTTCCCATTGCCGCCGGCAATATCGTCACGGCCGAGGGTGTGCGCGAGCTGGCAGCGGCCGGCGCGGACATTATCAAGGTCGGTGTGGGCCCGGGCGCGATGTGCACCACCCGCATGCAGACTGGCGTGGGCCGCCCGCAGTTCTCGGCCGTCTTAGAGTGTGCTGCGACCGCCCGGGAGGTAGGCGCCCATGTATGGGCCGACGGCGGCGTGCGCGACCCGCGCGATGTCGCCCTCGCACTGGCCGCGGGTGCCTCCAATGTCATGATTGGCTCCTGGTTCGCCGGCACCTTTGAGTCCCCAGGTGACCTGCACAAGGATGCCGACGGTGCCTTCTATAAGGAGTCCTTCGGTATGGCCTCGCGCCGGGCGGTGCGCGGCCGCAACTCCGATACCGAGGCCTTTGAGCGCGCCCGCCGCGAGATGTTCGAAGAGGGCATTTCTACCTCCCGCATCTACCTCGACCCCGAGCACGGCGGCGTGGAGCACCTGGTGGACCGGATTATCTCTGGCGTGCGTTCCTCGTGCACCTACGCCGGCGCCGATTCCCTGGCCGCCTTCCGCGAGCGCGCCACCGTGGGCGTGCAGTCTGCAGCCGGCTTTGCCGAGGGGCAGCCACGCGCCACGAACCGCTGACAGGCTGCATGCTACGTTGACAGATATGTTGACTCGCTATGACCAAGCGGCCTCCCGCGCGGCCGCGCAGGTTATGGGGCAGTACTCCACCAGTTTCTCTCTGGCCACGCGGCTTTTGCGCGGGCGGGTGCGCGCCGATATCCGCCACCTATACGCGGTGGTGCGCATTGCAGACGAGCTTGTCGACGGCGCCGCAGCCCAAGCCCACACCGACCCCGCGACCGCACTGGATGCCTACGAGCGCACCATCCTGGCCGCGCCGCAGCAGCGACTGCACACCGACCCTATTGTGCACGCTTATGCCATCACCGCTCGCCGCTGCGGCTTCCACCGCGAGCACCTTGTTGCCTTCTTTAGCTCCATGCGCGCGGACCTCACCCAACACGAATATTCCCCGTCGGAGCTACAGGACTATATCTACGGCTCAGCGGAAGCCATCGGGCTATTGTGCCTGCAAATTTTCTTGGCCGAGGAGAATGTCTCCCCTGCCGACCACGCCGCCATGGAGCGCGGCGCACGCGCGCTAGGGTCAGCCTTTCAGAAGATTAATTTCCTACGTGACCTGCGCGAGGATAGCTCCACTTTGGGACGCACCTATTTTCAGCAGGCCCCATCTGGACGGATTGATGAGACCTCCAAGTCCGCGCTCATCGCAGAGATCCGCCGAGAGCTCGCCACCGCCGCGCTCACCATCGACTTGCTCCCGGCGTCCGCGCGGGTCGGTGTGAGCGCGGCGGCGGATATCTTTGCCGAGCTCACCAATCGCCTCGCCGCCACCCCGGCTACGGCGCTTGCCACTACGCGGGTATCCGTTCCGAACCACACCAAGGCTTGGCTCGCGGCCCGCGCGGTGCGCCGTCGCGGCCACAGCAGCCAGACCTCGGCCACGGCCGAAAACTAAGGAGAACATCATGCACGCCGTCGTCATTGGAGCCGGCATCGCCGGCCTCGCCACCGCCGCTTTGCTCGGCCGCGAGGGCTACGAGGTCACCGTCGTGGACTCGCTGGATGAGGTAGGCGGGCGCGCCGGTAGCTTTGCGGAGGCCGGCTTCCGCTGGGATACCGGACCGTCCTGGTACCTCATGCCCGAGGCTTTCGATCACTTCTTTGCGCTGTGTGGCACCTCTACCGAGGCGGAGCTGGACTTGGTGGACCTCTCCCCCGCCTACCGCGTCTTTCATGGCGATGCGCCGGTGGATGTGCACTCCGGCCCCGAGGAAGTCGCCGCACTCTTCGAGTCGCTGGAGCCCGGCGCGGGCGAGAAAGTCCGGGAATACTTAGCGCAGGCCAGCGATACCTACGAGATGGCGCTCAAGCACTTCCTTTACACCACCTTCTCCGCGCCGCTGAACCTGGTGCACCGCGATATCCGCACCCGGTTGTCCCGCCTGGTGGCTCTGCTTTCGGTGAACCTAAAGCAGTACGTGGGCCGAACGTTTTCTGATGCTCGCCTGCGCCAAATCTTGAGCTACCCGGCGGTCTTTTTGTCCTCCGAGCCGGCGGCCGCCCCGGCACTGTATTCCTTGATGAGCCACACCGACCTAGTGGAGGGCGTGCGCTACCCGCAGGGTGGCTTCGCGGCCGTGGTCCAGGCCATCTACCGGCAGGCTCAGAAGTTTGGCGCCACCTTCCGCTTGGGCGAGGAGGTGACCTCCATCAAGGTCGCCAACCGGCAGGTCACGGGCGTGCGCACGAATAAGGGCGCCATCCACGCCGATATCGTGGTCTCGGCGGCGGACGTGCACCACACCGAGACCCAGCTTTTACCACCCCAGCTGCGCACCTATCCGGAGCGCTACTGGGGCCGGCGCAATCCGGGCTTAGGCACCGTGCTCGTTTTGGCCGGGGTGAAAGGCGAGCTGCCAGAACTAGCGCACCATACGCTGCTTTTTAGCCAGGATTGGGATCTGGATTTCCGCGCCGTCTATTCCGGGCCGGAGCCCTCCCGGCCGTTGGGCGCCTCGGAGTCCATCTACGTGTCCAAGACCTCGGCCACCGACCCGAACGTAGCGCCCGCGGGCCACGAAAACCTCTTCATTCTGGTGCCGGTGCCGGCCGCGGAGGCACCCGGGTTCGGCAACGCCTACCACGCAGAGGCATCCGAGCGCGTTGCCGCGATTGCCGACGCCGCCCTCAACCACATCGCAGCCACGGCCGGGGTGCCGGATTTGGTAGACAGGGTCGTCGTCAAGCGCACGCTCGGCCCGGCCGACTTTGCCGAGCGCTACCATGCTTGGTCGGCCGGTTCTATTGGGCCCGCGCACACGCTGCGGCAATCGGCGTTCTTGCGCGGGCGCAACGCGTCGCGCAAGGTCGGCGGGCTCTACTACGCGGGTGCCACCACCGTGCCGGGCGTGGGCGTGCCGATGTGTCTGATTTCGGCCGAGAACATTATTAAGCGCCTGCGTGGCGATACCTCCGCCGGGCCGCTTTCACACTAGCCCAGGTACAGCAAAAGCCGCCAGCCACGCGGGCTGACGGCTAGCGATTGGCCGCTGGGCGGCTACTTCTGTTCTGGCTTAACCAGTGGGAAGAGCACGGTTTCGCGGATGCCCAGGCCGGTCAGGGCCATCAACAGACGGTCCATGCCCATGCCGGTGCCGGCCGTAGGCGGCATGCCCTGTTCCATAGCGGCAAGGAAGTCCTCGTCCAGCACCATGGCCTCGTCATCGCCACCGGCGGCCAGGCGAGCCTGATCCTCAAAGCGCTCACGCTGGATAACCGGGTCCACCAGCTCGGAGTAGCCGGTTGCCAGCTCGAAGCCGCGAACGTAGAGATCCCACTTCTCGGTCACGCCCGGCTTGGAACGGTGCTGACGGGTCAGCGGGGAGGTCTCAACCGGGAAGTTCTTGACAAAGATGGGGCCTTCCAGCTGGTCCTCGCACAGGACCTCCCAGATTTCCTCCACCAGCTTGCCGTGGCCCCAGCCGCCGTCCTTGGGGACGTCAAGGCCAATGACGTCTGCAATGCCCTTGAGCGTCTCGACGTCGGTATCGATGGTGACCTCCGGCTGGCCCGGGAACTTGCGCTGCAGGGCCTCATTGAGGGAGGGGTACATCTCGATTTCGGGCCACTCTTCGCCGCCGAAGTCGAACTCGGTGCCATCCGCCAGGGTGACGGTGGTGGAACCAAAGACGTCGCGCGCTACGGCCTGGATGGACTCGCGCGTCATGCGGGCGCAATCGTCGTAGTCGCCCCATGCAGCATAGGTCTCCAGCATGGCGAACTCCGGCGAGTGGGAGCGGTCCACGCCCTCGTTGCGGAAGTTGCGGTTGATTTCGAAGACGCGGTCAATGCCGCCGACGACGGCACGCTTCAAGTACAGCTCCGGCGCAATGCGCAGGTAGAGGTCAATATCCAACGCATTGGAGTGGGTGATAAACGGGCGAGCGGCCGCGCCACCGTGCAGGGTCTGCAACATCGGGGTCTCGATTTCAACGAAATCCTGGCTTTCCAGGTAGTTACGCAGCGCGCGCATGACCTTCACGCGGATCATGGCGTTCTTGCGGGCCTCTTCACGGATAATGAGGTCGTTATAGCGCTGGCGCACACGGGTATCTTCTGCCATATCGGCAAAGGACACCGGCAGCGGGCGCAGGGACTTAGCGGCCATGGTCCACTCTGAAACCATGATGGACAGCTCGCCGCGGCGGGAGGAAATTACGCGGCCGCGCACGGAGATGAAATCGCCCAAGTCAACATCGGACTTCCAAGCGTCGAGGCGCTCCTTGCCTACCTCGGCCAAAGAAAGCATGGCCTGCACCTGGGTGCCGTCGCCATCTTGCAGGGTGGCAAAGCACAGCTTGCCGGTATTGCGCATAAAGATAAGGCGGCCGGCAATGGCGTGGGTTACCTCGGTTTCCTCGCCTGGGGCCAGGTAGGTCACGCCTTCTTCCGTGCCCGGCTCTTCACCCTCGGCCACTACGCGGAAATCGTGGCGCAAATCCTTCAAAGAGATGGTGCGCTCAACGGTGACCGGGTAGGCCTCTACGCCGGATTCCAGCAGGCGATCGCGCTTCTCGCGGCGGATGCGCAGCTGCTCAGGGACATCGTTTACTTCATTATTCTTCTGCTCGCTCACGTTAGCCTAGGGTAGTCGATCCCCACCGCAGCACGCGATTTAGCCCATGCCACCCTCACCCCGGAAAAGATTTACGCATAATTCACTTCACCGTCACCTCCGCGCCAACGCACTGTTACTGAGATCCCCTTATATATATGGCTGTCCCCGTGTCTAAACAATATTTTCAACCCATTTGGAGCAGTAACTATGGCGCTTAAAGGCCGCAACCTTCTCTCTAGTCTCTTTGCCTCCTCTCGTTCCAGCCTGACCTGCACCTACAAGTGCGGTAATGCTTGCTTTGGCGAGTGCGAGAACAAGTCCAATAACCCGTACTTTGCTGACCAGTTCTCCCGCCGTACCGCGCTGCGTGCGGGCAGCCTGTCCGTCGTAACCGTTGGCGGCGGCGCTGCTTTGGCGGCCTGCTCCAACCCGGATGACGCGTCCAACGAGGCTTCCTCCTCCGAGGGCAAGGGCGGCAAAACCTCTGAGGCGAACATTGAGCTCACCTCCGCAGAGGGCATGAAGTTCGACCCAGTACAGCCAAACGAGAAGGACGAAGTGGTCATCCCGGATGGCTACGAGCAGTCCGTCCTCATTGCCTGGGGCGACCCGCTGTTTGAGGACGCGCCGGAATTCGATGACAAGAACCAAACCGCCGAGGCAGCTGAGAAGCAGTTCGGCTTCAACAATGACTTTGCGGGCCTTATCGAGCACCCGGACGATGACAACCGCCTTATCTACGTCTGCTCCCACGAGTACACCACCGAGCCGCAGATGTTCCCCAACTACGATGCGGATAACCCCACCGAGGAGCAGGCCAAGATCGGCTGGGCTGGTCACGGCCACTCCATCGTGGAGGTATCCAAGGTAGGCAAGACCGGCGAGCTCAAGCGCGAGTTCGGCCCTCTCAACCGCCGCATCACCGCCACCACCGAATTCACCCTGGTGGGCCCAGCTGCCGGCTCCGATTACGTCAAGACCTCCGCCGATAAGACCGGCAAGAAGGTCAAGGGCACCCTGAATAACTGCTCCGGCGGCATCACTCCGTGGAATACCATGCTCTCTGGCGAAGAGAACTTTGACCAGTACTTCGCCCACGCCAAGCTGGATGACAAGAAGGCGCAGGAGTCCCTGGAGCGCTTCGGCATGGAAGACGGCGAGTCCCAGCGCAAGTGGGAGCGCTTTGATAAGCGCTTCGACGTCTCCAAGGAGCCGAACGAGCCGAACCGCTTTGGCTGGCTCGTAGAAATCAACCCGCTGGACCCGAAGTCCACCCCGGTCAAGCACACCGCGCTGGGTCGCTTCAAGCACGAGGCCGGCAATATCCACATCGCATCCGATGGCACCGTCGTGTGCTACTCCGGCGATGACTCCCGCTTCGAGTACATCTACAAGTTCATCTCCACCAAGAAGTACAAAGAGGGCGACATCGAGCACAACCTCACCATCTTGGACCACGGTACCCTGTACGTGGCCAAGGTAGAGGGCAACTCCCCAGAGGATGAGATTGACGGCTCCGGCGTGCTGCCAGAGGATGGCGCCTTTGATGGCAAGGGCGAATGGATCAAGCTGCTGACCTCTGATACCGAGAACAATAAGTTCGAGTCCCACGTTGATGGCATGTCTGCCGAAGAGGTTGCCGTCTACACCCGTGAGGCCGCCGATAAGGTGGGCGCCACCAAGATGGACCGTCCTGAGGATATGCAGGTTCACCCAGACTCCGAGAAGGTCTACGTCGCCCTGACCAACAATAAATACCGCGGCGCTACCGGAGAGAACGCCAAGAAGAACAAGGAAGAGCCGATGGAGTGGGCTCCTATCAAGGAGAACAAGAACGGCCTGGTCATGGAGATTGAAGATGACCACGCTGGCGAGAAGTTCACCTGGAACCTCTTCCTGGTCTGTGGTGATCCGAAGGAGGCCAATACCTACTTCGGCGGCTTTGATAAGGAGAAGGTATCCCCGATTTCCTGCCCGGATAACCTGGCCTTTGATAGCCACGGTAACCTATGGATCTCCACCGACGGCAACGCCCTTGAGTCCAACGATGGCCTCTACGCCGTGACCACTGAAGGCGATACCCGCGGCGAGCTCAAGTGCTTCCTGACGGTCCCGGCAGGTGCTGAGACCTGCGGCCCCATCGTCACCGATGAGCGCGTGATGGTTAACGTTCAGCACCCAGGTGAAACCGATGACGCTACCTTTGAAAAGCAAACCTCCCACTGGCCTGACGGTGGCAAGTCCACCCCTCGCCCAGCAGTGGTTGTGGTGTGGAAGAAGGACGGCAACATCGGCGTCGATAAGAAGTAAGCACCACCTGGTTTAAGCACCTACCGCGCGGCCCTCGTTCCTCCGCTGGAACTGGGGCCGCGCTGTTGTTTTCCCTGCCGGCAGTATGAGGTACTGCGCCGCCTGCGCCTTCCAAATATAAATCCACCCGCCGGTCTCCCCCACGGGCTAATACCTATGTGAGTTATGGCATACTATCCGCACATGTGAGACACGCCACCCAACTGCCCACGAGGAGACGCACACTATGAACTCTCTAGTTCTCGCCATCATCGGCATTGCGATGATGGGCGCCGGCTATCTGCTCTATTCCAAGTTCCTAGGAAAGGGCATTTTTCGGCTATCCCCGAACTACTCCACCCCGGCCCACACCATGGAAGACGGCGTGGACTTTGTGCCCACCAATAAATACGTCCTGTGGGGCCACCACTTCACGTCCGTGGCGGGCGCCGCGCCCATCATTGGTCCGGCCGTAGCCGTCATCTGGGGCTGGGTTCCGGCGTTTCTCTGGGTCACCCTCGGCACCGTCTTCTTTGCCGGCATGCACGATTTGGGTGCGCTGTGGGCGTCGCAGCGCCACAAGGGCCAGTCCATCGGCACGTTGTCTGGGCGCTATATTGGCAAGCGCGGGCGCAACCTCTTCCTCATCGTCATCTTCCTGCTGCTATTGATGGTGAATGCGGCCTTCGCCGTGGTCATTTCGAACCTGCTAGTCTCCACGCCTACGGCCGTAATCCCTACCTGGGGCGCCATCGTCGTCGCGCTGCTTATCGGCCAGGCCATCTACCGCCTGAATTGGAACCTGCCGCTGGTCTCCATCGTGGGCGTTGTCGCACTCTACGCGTTGATGATCATCGGTGACCGCGTGCCTGTGGTCCTACCAGATACGGTCTTGGGCATCCCCGCCAACGGCGTGTGGATCATCTTGTTATTCATCTACGCCTTCATCGCTTCGATGCTGCCGGTATGGGTGTTGCTGCAGCCGCGCGACTACATCAACGGCCTCCAGCTCTTTGTGGGACTGGCCATCTTGTACGGCTCCTTCCTCATTACCCGCCCTACGCTTGCCGCACCGGCGCTGCGCGACAACGTGCAGGAGGGCACCCCGGGCATTTTCCCGCTGCTCTTTGTCACCATCGCCTGCGGCGCTATCTCCGGCTTCCACGGCGTGGTGGCCTCCGGCACCTCCTCCAAGCAGGTGGATAAGGAAACCGATGTGCGCTTTGTGGGGTACTTCGGCGCCGTGGGCGAGGGCCTGCTCGCGCTGGGCACCATCATCGCCACCACCGCAGGCTTTAAGTCTCTGCAGCAGTGGGAAGAGATCTACTCCGAGTGGAATGCCGGCGGGGTGGAGGCCTTCGTGCAAGGCGGCGGCGCGCTCATGAACGAGGGCATGGGCATTCCCACGTCCCTCTCCGGCACCATCTTGGCCACCATGGCCGTCCTCTTCGCCGCCACCACCATGGACTCGGGCGTGCGCCTGCAGCGCCTAGTGGTGCAAGAAATTGGCGAGATCATGGGTGTGCGCATCAAGGCCCTGGCCGCCACCGTCATCGCGGTGGGCTTGGCCTTCGGCCTGACCTTCTCCGCCGGTGCGGATGGATCCGGCGGCATGACCATCTGGCCGCTATTCGGCACCACCAACCAGCTCATGGCGGGCCTTTCCTTGGCCATCGTGGTGGTCATCCTGACCCACCTGCGCCGGCCGACGTGGCCGGTGGTCATCCCGCTCATCTTCGTTACCGCCATGTCACTGTGGGCCGCACTCCTCCAGCTGAAGTCCCTCTTTACCAGCCAGAACTGGCTGCTATTCTGCATGGACGTCATCATCGTGGTCGCCGCCATCTGGGTCATTGTGGAAGCCGTTGGCGCCATTTCCCGCGCCCGCAAGGAGACCCCGCTGGAGTGGACCGATGGTGACCTTGACGCCCCACTGCCCGAGCATGCTCGACAAGCTTAAGGCACTTGCGGCCGGGCTCAATGAGTACTACCAGGCCCCGTATCGCGCCAGCTTTGCCAAAGCCCAGCAGCAAGAAGACGATCTCTTCTTGATGCTGGTTGCCTCGGAGGCGCTCGGCATCCCCAACCCAGCCAGCTACTACACCCTGGAGCTTTTGCCGTTGGTTTATGAGGATTTCCACGCCTGGCATACCCGCATGGGAATGGATAGATCCCCGCTGGAGAATATTCAATGTTGTTAGAGACCGCACCCATCATGTTCTTTGGCGGCAAGGGCGGGGTGGGTAAAACTACCCTGGCCACCGCTACCGCGCTGCGCCTGTCCCGTGAGCACCGCGTCTGCCTGGTCTCCACGGACCCGGCGCATAACCTGGGGCATATTTTTGGTGCCTCGCTTGGCGACGCCCCCTCAAACCTCACCCCTACCCTGTCCGCCATCGAGATCAACCCAGCGCACGCGACCGAGCAACACCTAGCGCAGGTAGGGAACTCGATGCGCCGCTTTATGCCCGAACACCTCCATGGCGAGGTGAAGAAGCACCTCGATCTAGCCCGGCAATCGCCCGGCACACAGGAGGCGGCGCTATTGGAGCGCATCGCGGCGCTGGTCGTGGAGGAGTCGGACTTCGACTACCTCATCTTCGATACCGCCCCCTCTGGGCACACTTCGCGGCTGATGGCCCTGCCGGAAATCATGGCCGCCTATACCGACGGATTGCTCTCCCGGCGCGAGAAATCCGATAAATTCGGCTCACTGGTGCGCGGAATGTCGCAAGGAAGCGGCGCGGATAATGACCCGGTGGACCGGCGCAATCAGGAAATTCGCGCCACGCTTTTCCAGCGCCGCGAGCGCTTTGCACAGCTGCGCACCGCGCTTACCTCCCCGCGCACCGTGTTCCACATCGTGCTCACCGCCGAGAGCCTGCCCGTGCTGGAATCAGCCGAGTTCCATGCGGACCTCACGAGCAACGGTGTGCGGGTGGGATCCATGCTGGTTAACCGGCGCACCCCGGAGAACCAAGGCGAGTTCCTTGCCGCCCGGCGCGCCGCCGAGGATGAGGCACTCGCACTCCTGCGCGCCCAGCTGCCCGATACCCCGGTGCGCGAGGTTCCGTGGTTGCCGGAGGAAGTGGGGACTCCGGGGGCCGTCGGCAAGCTGGCGGCCTACCTCTAGCTCCACCCGCCCGCGCCGCTGTGGGCTCGGGTCTGCTAAAACCGAAACTATGACTTTGCTCACCAACGAATACCTATCCCACTTGCGCAAGGAGGCCGCGGCCGATTCCCGGCTGCGCATCGCGCGCAACGCCATCACCAACGTCGGGGCGGCGAAAGCGGCCCTAGACCGCGACCGCATCACGTCCCTCTACCCCACCACCGAAGTCAAGCTGGATAGCCTGGGCGTATCGGACCAGAAGCGCTCAGGCCGCTGCTGGATGTTTGCGGCGCTGAACGTCTTCCGTCACCGCGCGGCCAAGGAGCTCAATGTAGATAACTTCGAGTTTTCTTTCACTTACCTGCAGTACTTTGACAAGCTGGAGCGCGCCAACCTGGTGCTCAACCAGCTGCTGGACAAGAAGGACGCCGGCTGGGACGAGCGCACCGTCGCCGCGGTGCTAGACCACGCGGGGGCCGATGGCGGCTGGTGGTGCTTCTTTAGCAACCTGGTAGCCAAGTACGGCGCCGTCCCTGCCGAGGTCATGCCGGAGGTGCGCTCGTCTGGCAATACCGCGGAGATGAACCGCGACCTCGCCACGGTGGTGCGCCGCGCCGCCGCCCAGGACGGCCCGCGCGAAGACATCCTCGCCCAAGCGCGCAAGGATATCCACCGCATCCTGGCCATCCACCTGGGCACCCCGCCGGAGGAATTTACCTGGGCGTATCGCACCAAGGACGAGCAATTCGTGCGGCTGCACTCCACCCCGCGCGAGTTTGCGGATAAGTACCTGCCGCGCCTGGACGAGTACGTGGTGCTGGCCGATGACCCCCGCTCCACCAACCCCAAGCATCGCGTGTTCAGCAGCGCCGAGGAGACCAATGTGCTGGGCGGCGCACCGCAGGAATACCTCAACGTCAGCGCGGCCGAGCTGAAGGAAACTGCCAAGCGCAGCCTGGCGGCCGGTGAGCCGGTGTGGTTTAGCTGCGATGTCAATCGCCAGTTCTCCTTCCTCAACGGCGTATGGGACGAGGGATTGGTAGATACCGATGGCCTTTACGGCATCGATTCCTCCATGAGCAAGGAGGAGCGTTTTACCTCTGGCGAGACCGCTCCCACCCACGCGATGGTGCTCACCGGCGTCGATGGTGACCGTGCCTGGCGCGTGGAGAACTCCTGGGGCTCTAAGCCGCCGCGCAAGGACGATGGTGAGGATGTGCCCGGCAAGGGCTTTGCCACGATGGCCGATGCCTGGTTTGACCAGAACGTCTTCCACATCGCCGTCCGCAAGAAGCACCTAAGCGACGCGCTTGCCCAGGCCCTTGCCACCGAACCGATTGAGCTTCCCCTCTGGGACCGGATGAACTAAGGAGAATCGAGAAATGACAGAGATTAACCCGAACGAGGTTCATGCCGCCAATGCCGAGCTCACCAGCGATGCCACGCTGCGCCTGGTACGCAATGGGGTGGCCCAGGAGGGCGTCGACAAGCTCAGCCTCGACCGTGAGAAATTGCGCAGTCTTACCCCGGTAACCAGCCATAAGCTAGATTCCTGGGGCGTGGCCGACCAGAAGGCTTCCGGCCGCTGCTGGATTTTTGCCGGCCTCAATTCCCTGCGCGGCGGGCTCATGGACAAGGCCAAGCTCAAGGACTTTGAGCTCTCCCAGACCTATATTTACTTCTTCGACAAGCTGGAAAAGGCCAATTGGTTCCTTACCGCCATGGCCGAGTTGAAGGACCGCGAGATTACGGACCGCACGGTGACCAAGCTCATGGATGATCCCATCGATGACGGCGGCCAGTGGTCCATGTTCGTCGCCCTGGTGGAAAAGTACGGCGTGGTGCCGCAGTACGCCATGCCGGAGACCGCCTCTTCCGAGGCCACGGCGACGCTTAACCGCAACCTGCAGACCGTGCTGCGCCGCGCCGCCCACCGCATCCGCAGCGGCGAAGAGGGCGCGCATGAGCAGGCGCTTGCCGACGTCTACCGTATCCTCACCGCCAACCTTGGCCTGCCACCCGAGGACTTTGTGTGGCAGTACCGCGATAAGGACGATGAATTCCACCGCGCCGGCACCTATACCCCGCAGGAGTTTGCCCGGGAATACCTGCCGGCGGACCTAGGCGAGTACGTGTGCGTGGTCAACGACCCGCGCAATGCCTATGGCGAGCTCTACACCGTGGAGTACCTGGGCAACGTGGCGGGAAAGCGCGTGACCTACTTGAACGCGCCTGTGGAGGTGCTGCGCGATGCCGCGCGTGCCTCCATCGAAGACGGCCAGCCCGTCTGGTTCGGCTGCGATACCGACCAGCAATCCGATGATGAGCACGGCGTGTGGGCCAAGCACCTGCACGATTATGAGGCCTTTTACGGAGTGGAGATGGATCTGGACAAGGCGCAGCGTTTGCGCCTGCACGAGTCCCTCATGACCCACGCGATGGTCTTTACCGGCGCCGATATCGCAGACGATGGCACCGTCAATCGCTGGCGCGTGGAGAATTCCTGGGGCCCGAAGAAGGCCGATAAGGGCTTTTGGACCATGGGCGATGACTGGTTCGACGAGTTCGTCTTCGAAATCGCCGTGCACCCCTCCCGCCTGCCGGAGCAATACCAAGCGGCGTTGCAGTCCGAGTCCGTCACCACCCTGCCGGCCTGGGATCCGATGGGCGCGTTGGCGCGTTAAGCCTGCGGCACGCTAAGACTGCGGCGTGCCCAGGCGGCGCACATAGAGCATGCACTCCAAGTCGCGGTCCTCGTTGACCGCGATGGTGCGCTCGCCCACCTGGGTGAAACCGCGGCTGTCATAGAACTGATACGTGCAGCCGTCATCGGTAAACAAGTAGACATTCTTTCCCTCGTGACGGGCTTCGAAGGCCTCGAGCAGCGCCGTGCCCACGCCGCTCACGCCGGAATTGGGGTCCGCGACGAGGAAGCCGATTTCGCCATCAATGGGGTGCTTACCCAAGTACTTGAGCAGCATGTCCTGATTGGCGGCATCGTAATCATCGCGGTGCCCGCCCGGGCGCAGGTTATTAAAAATTTCCGCCGCGTGAACAAATGCCTTGCGCCACCACGGATACGGCAGCGCGGGCTTGCCCTTCATGGAGGCCAACAGCACGCCGAGGAAACGGTCGCCATCGTAGGCGGCCAGGATATCGGTGGCTTTGGCGCGCTCTAAATCCCAAAAGTAGCGGCCGTAGGCGCGCTCAAAGCGCGGGTTCTTCACAAACCAGTGCAGGTGCATGCCCTCGATGGCAAAAGAAATGGCTTTGGGCTCATCGCGCGGGTCAAGGTCGCGGATCTGGATATCGGTCATTAGTCCTCCGATGGCTGCTGGGAAGCGGTACCCTGCGCGCGCTGTTGCTCGCGCTCGAGCTCGGCCTTGGCTTCGTGCTCTTCAATATTATTAAATCCGATGCCCAGCGGCAGGCCCACATTATCGATGAGGCGGACGCCGCCGATGGTCGCGGCGACGAGCAAGCGGGCATCGCCCTCCTCGGGAGGCGTGCCGAGGTCGCGGCCGCGCACCTCGAGGTAGTCCGGCTCAACGCCTGCTGCGCGCAAGACTTCCGCGGCAACCTCGCGGACCTTCTCCGCACCGGCTTCGGCGGCATGTGCGCCGGCGGTCAGCGCGGCGGATAGGGCCGCAGCCTGGTCGCGGGAGTCGGCCGGGACGTTGGTATTGCGCAAGCTCATCACCACGCCATCGGGCATGCGTACGGCGGGCACGCCCTGCACGCGGACACCCAGGTGGAAGTCTTGAACCGCGTGGTGGATGGCGAGGAGGAGCTCGTAGTCCTTTTCACCAAGGAGGACGTCGGTAGGCGAAAGCGTCAGGATGAGCGCAAGGTACAGCGAGAGATCCTCGCTGAGGTCCGACTCGAGGGCGGTCGCGGCGTCGGCCGGAGCCACGGCGATGCGGCGGCCGTGCGGCCACAAGGCCTCTGGCGAGTAATCCCAGACTATGTCAACGCCCTCGGCGCGCAGGAGCTCAAGGTCTTCCTCGTGCGGGGACTGTAGGGCCACGACGGTAACCGCGCCGCGGATGTGCTTGGCCGCGCGCACCAACGCGATATGGCCGGCGTGCACGCCGTTGGTCAGCGGCACGAAGGCCACCGGGCGGCCAGTCTTATGAAAGGCGCTGCCAACCATGCGGATGCGCTCAATCTCGCTGATAACGGTGGCGTTTCCCAGCTCTAGGCTCATCGGCTCTCCTCTTGTAGGGCCCACATTTCCAGCTCCTCGCGGCCGTCTACCTCGCCTAGGCGGCGGGCAACCTCCACGTAGCTGCGGCGCAGGCCGGGGTCGGTGGCGCCGCGATAAGCGGCGATGATCTCTTCGGTGTCCATGTCCTCACCCACCATGGGCTTTTCCTCTGCAGAGGGGAGGAAACGAGCATCGACCGACGCAGAGATGTGCAAGCGGCGCAGCATCTCGGCGTAGTAGGCGCGGGCGGCAAAGGCAGGACGTTCGGCATCGGAAAGCGCGACGGCTTCGCCGCGGAACTCGGTGATATTGAGCTCCACCACAGTCTCGCCCAGCTCGTCCAGGGTGGTCACGGCCCAGCGCATGAGTGCAAATGGGGCGAGTGCCGCAACGACACAGCCGCGCGTTTCTAGCGGATCTAGCACTTGGACACCGCGCGAGAGGCAGGTGTGGAACACGATAAGCCCGTGGTGGACGTGGGGTTCAAAAAGTTCCACGGTGGCTTCTAAGCGGGCATCGCCCACGGCGATGATGAGGGCCTCAAAAGAGGCAAGTTCAGCCGGGTCCGAGAGCATCTGCACCTCATGGCCGGCGCGTTCCATGGCATTGGCCAAGGTAAAGCCAGCCAGGCTCCGACCAAAAAGGGCTACCCGCATGCGTGGCGGGCGCATTTATTTATCCTTCTTCTTCGCCTGGGCCAGCAGCTCGGCCACGGAGACCGCGCCTTCGCGCTTATCGTCGCTGCGGCGGCGGCCACGGGAATCGGGCTCTTCGGCGGCCGCGCGGTGATGGGAGCGGGCTGCCTTCTGGCGCACCGGCTCGGACCTTTCTGGGGCCACGTGCTGACCGGAGCCCGGGTACTCCGCGCGGTCATCGCGCTGCGGCGCCGCCTGCTGCGGAATGTCCTGGGTCTCATGATTTGCCTTGGTGGCAGCCTCTGGCTTGCGGTGGCTGCCGTGGTGCTCGCTGGCCGCGGACGTGCGGGAAGTCTTCAGGGAATCATCGCCGCCGGTATCCCAGCGCACGGCCTGGAAGCCACCAGTATTGAAGGTGGAGGCACCAGAAGTCTTGCCGGAGGTGCGCTGCGCACGGGTCTTTTCGCTGATGATGTCATTAAGCGGGTTGGACTCGGCGTGTGCTGCGGATGGCTGGTTGCCCAAGCGGCCAGCAATGGCATCGGCAGACGGGGCGCCGGAAGAGGACTGGGTGAAGTCCACATTGCCTTCCTCAGAGCCAGGGCGAGTAGCAGCCGCGGTCTGGGCCTCGAGCTGCATGATGCGGCGCGCCTCGGCGTGCAGGGCGGCCGGTTCATAGGTGAAGTCCTGGCCGGAAAGATCCTCGATCTGCTTGCGGATGGAAGCCAGCTCGGTGCGGATCTCATCGAGCAGCTCCTGATCCGGCAGGGGCTGGCCGTCGGCTGCTTGAACCTGCTTAAGCTCGGCGCGGTGAGCGCGCTCCTGCAGCTCCAGCTTGGTCACGGATTCCTCGGCCTGGCGGCGGTAGCGCATCACCAGGAAGAAGCCGAGCACGGCGGCCCACAAAGCGGCGATGAGCGCAATCTTAAGAGCTGCGGCAGAGCCGGAAATCAGCATGACGATGCTGGCTACAACGGCCAGCACCACGAGGACGATGAGCCCGATCTGGCCCAGATCCGGCTTGGTCGTCTTGGCGGGAGTTTTGCTAGAAGAAGAGCGCGGCTCAGTCATGCTCACTAATGTACCGCTTGTACCCCATCTGGTGGGGGCGGGGTCTCGCAGTGTCGCTCTAGCCGCAGGCCAGCGGCGGCCATCGCGAGGCCACCGAGCGCAGAGGCAATGACGCCCACGAGGTCATCGGAGGCCGCAGTGAGCGTACCGGCGTTAGGAATGACGTAGACGGCAATGCCGGCATATATGCCACCCACGATGGAACCCGTCCATGCCGAGGCCTTTCCTACCAGCATGAACTGCGTGATGGTCATGGGGTTGAGCTGCGAATTATCCAGGCCAATGCCATGCTCGTCCTCGGTGGCTTGATCCACCTTCCAGGTCAGCGCCACACAGATGACGGCCATGAGCCACAGCGTGGCCGAGACCGTTACCGGGATTTGCAGCATGGAGCCATAAAAGCGCGTGGTGAGGATGGCCGCCGCGGCGGCGAAAAAGACCCCGGTGCCGATGAGGGCACCCAGCGAGGTCCGTGTCATAGCTCCTCCATCATGCCCAGCCGGCGAATATCGGCGCGCTCTTGCGGGTCGAGTGCTGCTACCCGCTTGGCGACGCCCTCCCCACTCAACCTAGCACCAGCATCGGCCGCCAACCACGGAATCAGCACGAAGGCGCGCTCGCGGGCATAAGGATGCGGGACGATAAGCTCTGGGTCGTCGGAGGTATAACCTTCAATATCGACGATATCCACGTCCAGTGTGCGCGGTCCCCAGTGGCGCACGCGGACGCGCTCGGCGGCCTCTTCGAGCTTCTGCCCGCGGCGCAGCAGTTCTTTCGGAGTCTCCTCGACGTCCACGATGAGCACCGCGTTGAGGAATTCGTCTTGGTCCGTCACGCCCCACGGCGGGGTGGCATAGACGGGCGAGGCGGCGACGATCTCGCCGGCGAACTCGTCGAATACCGTGCGCAAAAGCTCCACGCGGTCATCCATATTGGAGCCGATAGACAGCACCGCACGCATTAGAGGGTCCTCGCGTGCTTGCGGGAGCGGCGGGCGACCACGGCGACGTCGGCAAAAGTGCGCGGAATCGGCGCCTGCGGCTTGTGCAGGGTGACCTCCACGGCATGCAGGCCCTCGAAGGTGGCCATGATGGTATCGGCCACCTCGCTGGCGACGGTCTCGATGAGGTCGCGGGCGGGGCCTTCGATGATTTTCGCGGCGACGTCGGCAAGCTCGGCGTAATTGATGGTCTTGGTCAGATCATCGGTGGCGGCGGCCTCGGCGAACTCGGACCAGCAGGTGATATCCACGATGAAAGGCTGGCCGGTGCGCTTTTCTTTTTCGAAGACGCCGTGGTAGCCAAAGCATTCTAGGCCGGTGAGCTCGATGCGGTCTGCCATGTTTTACTCCTCAGGGTTGCGCGGTAGGGCGGTGGATTTCATGGTGCCATTGCCATCGGCGCCGTTGCTATAGCTGCCGCTGGCATTGGCCCCACCCTTGTAGCCATCGCCGGCGTTCCAAGCCGCGGCCACATCGACGGCGTCGCGGGAGACGGCGACCTCGTGCACGCGCACGCCCCACGCGCCCATCTGGGCGGAGATGGCGGTCACGGCCGCAGTCGCGGGATCGGCCAGCAGCGGGCTGGACTCCACGCCACGGTCCTCCCGGATGGCGGCGAGGAAGCGCTTACGCGAGGCTCCTACCAGCATGGGGAATTCGGCGTCGAGGAACTCCGGCAGGGCCTTGAGCAGCGCCCAGTTATCCTGCGGGGTTTTGGCGAAGCCTAAGCCCGGATCGAGCACGATATTATCGCGGCGCACGCCGGCCGCCAGCGCGTTATTCGCCAGGCGCTCGAGGGTCTCATGCACATCGCGCACCACATCGCCGCCGTGGTCGGCGCTACCGGCCGCGGAACCAAAGGCGCCTTCCTGCAGCGTGCGCCAGTGCATCAGGCACACGGGTACGCCGGCCTCTGCCATCGCGCGATACATCTCCGGATCAGCCAGGCCACCGGAGACGTCATTAATCATGTCCACGCCGGCCGCTGCGGCCGCACGGGCCACCGAGGCGCGCATCGTATCCACGGAGGTGCGGATGCCCAGCTCACTCAGCGCCTTAATGACGGGAACCACGCGACGCTTTTCGACGTCCGCTTCTACCCGCACCGCACCCGGCCGGGTGGACTCACCGCCGACGTCAATCATGTCCGCGCCCTGCGCCACGAGTTCGCGGGCGTGGTTGATGGCAGCATCGACGTCCAACCACTTACCGCCATCGGAGAAGGAATCCTCCGTGACGTTGACGATGCCCATCACCAGCGTGCGGTTGGCGATGCTCAGATCCGATACCGAGGTTGCCTGCTGCATGGCGTGCTCCTTCTCGCTTTCGTGGTAACCGGGGGACTTAGCTGCGAATCAGGCTGAGCACCTCGGCGCGGGAGGCGGCATTATTTTTGAAGCCGCCGCGCACCGCGGAGGTGGTCGTCGTCGCACCCGGCTTGCGAATGCCGCGCATGGCCATGCACAGGTGCTCGCACTCAATGACCACGATGACGGACTGCGCACCGAGGACCTCCACCAAGGCGTCCGCTACCTGCTGGGTGAGGCGCTCCTGGACCTGGGGGCGCTTAGCGTACATATCCGCGAGGCGAGCAAGCTTGCTCAAACCGGTGACGTGGCCGTCCTTGCCCGGGATGTAGCCGATATGCGCCACGCCGTAGAACGGCACTAGGTGGTGCTCGCAGGTGGAATAAATAGGGATATCGCGCACCAGAACCAGTTCTTGGTGGTCCTCGGCGAAGGTCTTGTGCAGGACCTCGGTTGGGTCCTCGTGCAGTCCGGCGAAGACCTCGCGGTAGGCGCGGGCCACGCGGGCAGGGGTTTCGCGCAAGCCCTCGCGGTCAGGGTCCTCCCCTACCGCAAGGAGCAGCTCACGCACCGCTGCCTCCGCTCGGTCTTGGTCAAAGGCGGCGCGAGCGGGAATGTGATTATCAGGCATTAGTTATCTTCTTGCTTGTCGTCCTCGCGCGCATAGGGGTTCTTGCGGCGATCCTTTTCATCCCAGCCAGGGGTAAACCACTGGCTGGTCTCGGCATCGGCATTCGCGCCGGCATCCGGCTTGTGGTGCTTTCCACCACCGGTAGCGGGGCGTGCGGCCGGACGGGCGGTTGGCTCGGAAGCCGGGGCAGACTGGCCGTCGCGAGCCTGCTGGTCAGGCTGGGCCGGCGTGGACTCCGCGGATTCCTTAGCGGGTCCGCTGCCCAGCTCGCGGGCGGTGTCCGGATCGACGTAATCGCCTGCGTGCTGACCAAAGTTGAAGCCCACCTCGCCCTTCGGCTCTTCGCCGGCGAGGCGGCGCTCGCGGGCGGCCCGGGAGGCATCGAGAAGCGTCATGCGCTTAGGCAGCTCCTCGCCGCGCTCCTTCGCTAGCTCGACCGGGGTCTTCACTGGGGCGTAGCCAATCTGGCGCGGGAAGCGGTCGTCTTCACCTGGGAAGACGTCGAAGGCCTCACGCGGCTCGATGCCGTCGAAGATGCGCTCCAGGTCAGGGCGGCGCAGGGTTTCCTTCTCCAGTAGGGCCTCGGCCAGCTTATCCAGGTAGTAACGGTTATTGCGCAGAATGTCATAGGCCTGCTCGTGCGCGCGCTCGAGCAGGTAGCGCATCTGCTCATCAATCTTGGAGGCAACCTCATCGGAGTAATCGATGGAGCCGCCGCCACCCATCTGGCTGAAGGGATCGCCCTGTTCCTTGCCGTACTTTACGGTGCCCAGGTCTGGGGAGAAGCCGTACTCGGTGAGCATAGAACGAGCGATCTTGGTGGCGTTTTCAATATCGGAAGACGCACCGGTAGTCGGCGCACCGAAGACCAGTTCCTCGGCCGCGCGGCCGCCCATGGCAAAGACCAAACGGGAGAAGAGCTCGTCACGGGTGTACATGCCCTTGTCGTCTTCCTGGGAGGTCATGGCGTGGCCGCCGGTGCGGCCGCGGGCCAGGATGGTGACCTTGTACACGCGCTCAATATCCTTGAGTGCCCACGCAGAAAGAGTGTGTCCGCCCTCGTGGTAAGCGGTGACCTTCTTCTCGTGCTCGGAGATGATCTTGCCCTGACGGCGCGGGCCGCCCACCACGCGGTCGGTGGCCTCTTCCAAAGCGTCGTAGGTGATGACGTTGCCGCCGATGCGGGCGGTCAGCAATGCGGCCTCGTTGAGCACGTTGGCCAGGTCCGCACCAGACATGCCGGCGGTGCGCTTGGCCAGCTGCGCTACGTCAACCTCTTCTGCCAGCGGCTTATTCTTCGCGTGCACGCGCAGGATCTGCTCGCGGCCGGCCAAGTCCGGGTTGGTGACCGGAATCTGGCGGTCGAAGCGGCCCGGGCGCAGCAGCGCCGGATCCAGGATGTCCGGGCGGTTGGTGGCGGCGATGAGGATTACGCCTTCGCGGTCACCAAAGCCATCCATTTCTACCAGGAGCTGGTTGAGGGTCTGCTCGCGCTCATCGTGGCCGCCGCCGGTACCGGAACCGCGCTGGCGGCCCACGGCGTCGATCTCGTCCACGAAGATAATGCAGGGGCTATTTTCCTTCGCCTGCTTGAACAGGTCGCGCACGCGGGAGGCACCCACGCCAACGAACATCTCCACAAAGTCAGAACCGGAGATGGAATAAAACGGCACGCCGGCCTCGCCAGCCACGGCGCGGGCAAGCAAGGTCTTACCGGTACCCGGAGGGCCATAAAGCAGCACGCCGCGCGGGATCTTGGCGCCTAGGTCGTGGTAGCGGGTGGGGTCATCCAGGAAGTCCTTGATCTCCTGCAGCTCGTCCACGGCCTCGTCCGCGCCGGCCACGTCCTCGAAGGTATTGGTCGGCATATCCTTGGTCAGTTCCTTGGCCTTGGAACCGCCGATGCCAAACATGCCACCAGCGCCCTGCTGCATGCGGGACATGAGCCAGAAGAGCACGCCGAAGAGGATGATCATCGGCAGCAGCATGCTGAGCATAGAGCCCAAGAAGGATTCCTGCGTGACATTGGTCTGGTACTTTTCGGCACCGGAATCCTTGACGGCGTTAAAGACCTGCTCGGAGGCGCGGGCCGGGTACTTGGCCACGATCTCCTGCACGCCGTCGCGCTCGTCTACCGTGATTTCGTCCTTGAGCTTGATGCGCAGGCGCTGCTCGCGGTCATCGATTTCCACCTCATCGACGTTTTTGTCTTTGAGCTGGGTCAGCGCAACGGAGGTATCCGCTTGCACGTAGCCGCGGGCGTCGTTGCTAAAGAAGGTAAAAGCGTACAGCGCGATAAGGATGAGGGCCGCAATCCCGCCGTAGCGAAGAATCTTGTTGTTTTTCATTACTGCGCGATTTTAGTTGGTGGTATAGACATCAGGGTGGAGGGTGCCCACGTAAGGCAGATCGCGGTAGCGTTCCGCAAAGTCCAGCCCGTAGCCGATGACGAATTCATTCGGGATATCAAAGCCCACATCCAGCAGGTCAATATCGGCCTTGACTACCTCCGGCTTGCGCAGCAGGGTGACCACATTCAGCGAGGCAGGGTTGCGGCCTTCCAGGTTGCGGATAAGCCACGACAGGGTGAGGCCCGAATCGATGATGTCTTCCACGATGAGCACGTTGCGCCCTGCGATATCGCGGTCCAAGTCCTTCAAAATGCGCACCACGCCGGAAGAAGAAGTGGAGGCACCGTAGGAGGATACGGCCATAAACTCCAGCTCGGAGGGGATGGATAGCTTGCGCGCAAAGTCCGTGAGGAAGAATGCGGCGCCTTTGAGCACACAGACCAACAGGAGGTCTTGCTCAGAGTCGGCATACTTTTCCGAGACCATATCCGCGAGTTCTTGGACGCGGTTTTGCAGTTCCTCTTCTCCAATGAGGATTGCTTCTACATCGTCACCGTAGCGGTTTGCGGGAACGGCGAAGTCTTTCTTGTCGTGCACGTGTGCGCTCCTTTAATGACCGGACAATAGTGCCAGTTTGCCACCTATACGGGCTACTTCCAACCTCTGCCCCACCTGCCGCGCCGATCGCACGGCCACCGGGCCTTGCCCGTGCCAGTGGGTGCACAGCTTGCCGACGTCCCCCACTCCCCTCCTTGTTACCTCTACCCCCTCGCTGACCAGCCACGCCGCGATCGCCCGCCGGCGCCGGGGCTCCGCCATCGCCGCCAGCTCGGCGCAGTCGGTGGTGGGTGGGGTGCGCAGGGCGGCGTCGTCAAGCGCGGCGTCGCCTGCTGCTTGCGCCAGCGCTGGCACCGCGTCCCCTCCGATGATGCGGCTCAACTGCGGAATGACCTCACGGCGCAGCGCTACGCGGCGGAAATTCGTGTCCGCGTTCTGCGGATCCTGCCACGCGGAAAGGCCCAGCTCTGTGCAGGCGCCCTCGGTATCGGCCCGGCGCACGCCCAACAACGGCCGCACCACACGGGCGCCTTCCACCTCGCTGCGCTCGCTCATGCCGGTCACCCGCCCGCGCAGCGCGCCGAGCAGCAGCGTCTCCGCCTGGTCATCGGCCGTATGCGCCACGGCAACCTCTAGACCTTCGCCCGCGCACGCGGCGGCCAGTGCCCGATACCGCGCCGCCCGCGCGGCCGCCTCCATCGACTCCGCCCCCGCTGCAGCGCCCGCCTCAACGCTGAGCACCAGCGCCCGCGCGCCCAGCGTTCGCGCCTGTTCGGCCGCGCGCTGGGCCTGCGCCCGCGAGCCGTCCTGCAACCCGTGGTCCACGCACAGCGCGAGCACGTCGTGCCCCTCCGCCACGAGCGCCGCCATGAGAGCCAGCGAATCCGCGCCCCCGGACAGCCCCACCGCCACTGCGTGGTCAAGGCCTGCGGCGCGCACGCCGCGCCGACACGCCAGAAAGTGCGGCGAAACCCGCGGCCAAAAGGGCTTATTAGAACTCATGCAGTGCAGAAGCCAACGCGTCTTGTGCCTTGCGGGCGGCCAAGATATCGCCGTCATTAACAAGGAAGGCAAAGGCGTACACGCGCCCGGAATTGCCCTGCGCGGTGCCGGCCAAGGCCGAGACCCCAGTCAGCGTGCCGGTCTTGGCGCGCACGTAGCCCTTGGCCGCGGAATCGCCATAACGCTCATACAGGGTGCCATCGCCGCCGGCCACCGGCAGGTAGGACACCAGCGGGCGCAGGCGCGGATCCTTGACCGCACCATTAATGAGCTGCGTCAACAGCCCGGCCGTGAGCCGATTGTCCACCGAGAGCCCGGAATTGTCCTTAATATCCACGCCCTCGACGTCGAATCCCTGCTCCCGCAGCACCTCGAGCGTGGCCTGCGTATCGCCTTCAAAACTGGCTTCCTTGCCACGGGACATCGCCAGCTCACGCGCAATGGCCTCGGCCATGACATTATCGGAATGGCGCACCATTTCTCGGGCGCGGTCCGCGAGCGGCGGCGAATCCACGCTTGCCACCTCCTGCGCGTTTTCCGCCACAGAGCCCATGCCTACCTTGCCCGCGCCGAGGCGATCGCCTAGCTGCTTAGCCACATCCAAAGCCGGCTCATGACTCCTCGGCACATCCCCCGTCGTCGCGCCCAGGCGACCGCCGTAAAGCATGGCCGGTTCCATCGGCGCGACGAAGCCGCCATCCACGTTTTCCGGATCCCACCCCGGGGCCTGCGCCTCGCCGGACCACACGGAGGTATCGATGTAGACGCCATCGACCTGCTCGACGTTTTTCGAAATCTGCTCGGCCAAAACATCGAGCTGTTCGTGTGTCATCCACACATCGCCCGCGGCCTTGATGACCACGTTCTTTTCGTTCGACCCACGGTAGACCTTGGTGGTGATTCTCTCATTCTCATCCAGCGCCAACGTCGCTGCCGCAGTGGTGAGGACCTTCGTGGACGAGGCCGGGGTGAGCTGCTTATCCGCGTCGCGCTGCCACACCACGTCGCCGGTTTCGGTATCGATCACCTCGCCGCCAAAGGTGGCAAGGTCCTTATTCTTAGCGAGCTCATCCAGCTTCGCGCTCAGCGCATCCAGGTTCGCCTCGCCCGGCTCTGCTGCGCTCAACGGCTCCTTAGGGGCCTCGACCGCCTGCGCCTCCCCGTGCGAGAGATCGCCGTATTCGCGCTGGAGGGTAACACCCAGCGCAGCCGTACCTCCGACCGCTGCCGCTACCACGAGCGCGGTCGCTGACCACCAAACATGCTTTGCTTTCATTGCCTTTAACCCTAGCGCGAATCCGCAACGCGCTAGACTATGGGCAGTAATTGATACCCAATCCCCCATGGAGGACATCGCTGTGAGCGTTGAAGTAACCATTGAAATCCCGAAGGGCTCCCGCAACAAGTACGAGGTTGACCACGAGTCCGGCAAGGTCTACCTCGACCGTTACCTGTTCACCCCGATGGCTTACCCGGCTGACTACGGCTTCATCGACCACACCCTGGGCGAGGACGGCGACCCGCTTGACGCCCTGGTCATCCTGCCGGAACCGGTCTTCCCGGGCGTTGTTGTTGAGGCCCGCATCGTCGGCGTCTTCAAGATGACCGACGAGGCCGGCGGCGACGACAAGCTGCTCGCCGTCATCGATGACCCGCGCTGGGAGCGCTACCAGGACATCAACGATGTGGAGCAGCATATCAAGGACGAAATCGAGCACTTCTTCGTCCACTACAAGGACCTGGAGCCGAACAAGGAAGTCACCGGCTCCGGCTGGGGCGACAAGGCCGAGGCAGAGAAGATCCTCGACGAGGCAAAGGCTCGCTTCAAGTAAGCCTTCCTGCTCCGGGCTGCCCTTAGGGCGTTTCGATCAAATAGCACCGCGAAAGCGGCGGTTTTCAAGGCCGTATTTGATCGAAACGCCCCTTTTTTGTCCCATTTCGCCCCTTTTTTGCCCTTCTTCGCACCCGCAAGGCCCTCCCCGCGACACCATCCCGACCCCGCAGTACAATTCGATCACATAGCAGGCCGAAACCGCCGGCCTCGGGGGACCTAATTGATCGAAATGAACGCCTAGGGGTGGGCGCATGAGAATCTTCACCACGCGCAGGGCCGCGAACCGCGCTATCAACAACCAAGCCGTGAAAATCTGCCACGGCCTCTACACGGATAGGAAGCCCTCGCCGCGCGAACTCGCGGAAATCGTCTCCCACCGCTGGCCCGATTCGGCGCTCGACGGCTACTCGTGCGCCCACCACTACCTCGGCCGCGCTTTAGGTTTCCCACTTCATTTCCTGCGCGCGGGAACGATGGCCACCAGCCCGTACTTCCGCAGCCGCCGCGCCCAGCCGAAGGCGCTGGGCCAGCTCAATGGCATTAACGTGTGCAATCCGCTGCAGGCCACAGAAATCATGGCGGAGGAAGACGCCGTCGCCTTCCTCGAGGCATGCTTTGCCGGCCAGTACGGCGCCTCCCAAATGGAGGGCCACATGCTTGATTTTCAGCGCTTCCCGCAGCACACCCGGCGCGTGATGGAAAACACCATCCTCGGCGCTGATAGCGTCCCCGAACGCAGCCTCACCCGCGCGCTTCGGCCCCATGTCACCGTGCACAACAACAGATACATTGGCCCTTACCGCTGGGATTTACTCTTGGAGGAGCACAATCTGGCCATCGAGGTCGACGGCTACGCCTACCACCAGGGCGAGAACCGGCAGCGGTTCGAAATTGACCGCCAAAAGCTTAACGACGCCGTCCACAGAGGCTACAAACCCCTCCACTTCACCGCCGCCACAATCGAGCACCACCTCGACACAGCTGTTAGCCAAGTCCTCGCGATAATCCATGGAAAAGGCGACATTGTGCAGCCACCGTGGCAGTGGCACCACTACTGGCGGTTCCAGCGCTAGCACTGGGGCACGCGGAGCAGCACAAGGCCCTATGCGTGACTAGGGTATGAGGCATGAAAAACGTTCAACCAACTGAAGTACCAGAAGGCGCTCAGCTCATTGATGTCCGCGAGAATGATGAGTGGGCGGTAGAGCGCGCAAAGGGCGCGACCCATATCCCGATGAGTGAGATTACGGGTCGCATCCAGGAAATCGACCCGGACAAGGATATTTACGTCATCTGCCACGCGGGCGGCCGCAGCATGCAGGTCTGCCAGTATCTGGAGCATGCGCTGGGCTGGGACACCATCAACGTCGATGGCGGCACGGATAACTGGAAGGCTGCCGGGCTTCCCATCGAGACGGATTAATTGGCTTTAACCAATCTTTTGGGATTATTATGATGGTATGGCTTCCACGAATAATTCTGTAATCCCAACTGCCCTGCTCGAATCCCCGTCGTTCCAGCTGGAGCGCCTCCGCCGCCGCACCCGCGATGGCGTCGAGGCCGCCCTGCAGACCAAGCAGACGACGCTGCGCGAGTACTGGGTCCTTACCTGCCTGGTGGACGCGGATGCCGCGTCGCAGTCCTACCTCTCCGAGACCCTGGCCATTGATGCCTCTGACATGGTGCGTCTTATCGACGCCCTCGAGGACCGCGGCTGGGCCAAGCGCGAGCGCGATCCAAAGGATCGCCGCCGCCAGATCGTCGCGTCCACCAAGAAGGGCGCGAAGGTCCACAAGGACCTGGCGGAGCTTGTTGCCACTGCCGAGGACGAGGCCTTGGATGAGTCCACCAATAAGCAGCTCAAGCACCTGCGAAAGTTGGCCAAGTCCATCATTGCCGCGGACGAGGACGAGGCATAAATGGCGGGCCCCGAATCGTTCGTCCCGCAGCAGTACCTTCTAGGTAGCGCGGCGCCGCGGCCGCGCACGCTGTGGGACATCATCACCACTACCGCGGAGATGCACCCAGACGCCGCCGCGCTGGACGACGGCGAAATCATCACCTACTCCGAGCTCATCCACGAAGTCGAGCTGTGGGCCACCGAGCTGCACGCCAATGGTGTGCGCCGGGGCGATCGCATCGGCATTCGGATGACCTCCGGCAAGCGCGAGCTCTACCTCGCCATTTTGGCGACCCTGGCGGCGGGCGCGGCCTACGTGCCTGTCGACGCCGATGACCCAGACGAGCGCGCCGAGATGGTCTTCGGCGAGGCCGATATCGATGGCGTCTTTACCGATGAAGGCTTCCGCTTCCTGCGCGATTCCGCGCGCCCAGACGCCCCGGACACCTCTGCCGAAGAGCCGGCCGAGAAACGCAATGCCCCGCGCCCCGAAGACACCGCGTGGATCATCTTCACCTCCGGTTCTACCGGCAAGCCGAAGGGCGTGGCCGTGAGCCACCGTTCCGCGGCTGCCTTCGTGGATGCCGAGGCCAGCCTCTTTTTGGTCAATCACCCGCACGGGCCGCTCGGCCCGGAGGATCGTGTGCTCGCCGGGCTGTCCGTCGCCTTCGATGCCTCCTGCGAGGAAATGTGGCTGGCCTGGGGCCACGGTGGCTGCTTGGTCCCGGCGCCGCGATCTCTGGTGCGCTCCGGCATGGACTTGGGCCCGTGGCTCATCCGCCGCGATATCACCGTCGTGTCCACCGTGCCTACCTTGGCGGGCCTGTGGCCGGCCGAGGCGCTGGATAATATCCGCCTGCTCATCGTCGGCGGCGAAGCCTGCTCGCAGGAGTTGGTGGACCGCCTGGCCACCGAGGACCGCGAAATGTGGAATACCTACGGCCCCACCGAGGCCACGGTCGTCGCCTGTGCGCAGCAGATGCTGCCGGGCCGGCCGGTGTCCATTGGGCTGCCGTTGAATGGTTGGGACCTGGTGGTCGTCGATAAGCAGGGCATGCCTGTGGAAATGGGCGGCGTCGGCGAGCTGGTGATCGGCGGCGTGGGACTCGCGTCCTACCTGGATCCGGCCAAGGATGCGGAGAAGTACGCCCCGCTGGAGTCGATGGACTGGCAGCGTGCGTATCGCACCGGTGACCATGTGCGCCTGGAGGAGGACGGGCTGTACTTTGTCGGCCGCGTGGATGACCAGGTGAAAATTGGCGGGCGCCGCATTGAGCTCGGTGAGGTCGAAGCCAACGTTGCGGCCCTGGATAACGTCTATAACTCGGCCGTGGCCGTGCAGAAGACCCCGGGCGGCGAGTCCGTCTTGGTGGGCTACGTTTCCCTCGAGGATGAGGCCAAGGGCTTCGATCACGAGGCCGCGCACGCCCGCTTGGCCGAAACCATGCCGGCCGCACTCGTCCCGCGCATCTGCGTCATGGAAGAACTGCCGGTGCGTACCTCCGGCAAGGTAGATAAGAAGGCCCTTCCGTGGCCGCTGCCGGGAGTGGGCGTGGAATCGACCACGCTGACCGAGACCGAGAAGTGGCTCGCGGAGCTGTGGGTCGAAACGCTCGGCGTGTCCGTGGAAGACGAGAACGCCGACTTTTTCTCGCTCGGCGGCACCTCGTTGGCGGCCGCGACCCTCGTGGGCCATATCAGGGAGCGCTACCCCACCGTGGCCGTGCGCGACCTCTACGACCACCCGCGCTTGGGCTCGCTGGCCGAGCTCATTGCAGGAGCCGAACCGCGCCCCGCGGCTGCCGATGCCCCCATGCGCGAGGTCGCCAAGGTCGGCTTCGGCACCCGCCTCGCCCAGACCCTGATTCAGATTCCCGTCATGACACTGGCCGCCTCCAGCTGGCTGGCCTGGCTCATGCTGGGTTCCACCGTGGCGGCATCGCTGGGCTTTGAGTGGGCCGCGGCCTATCCGTGGTGGCTGGTCATCGCTATGCTCATCGTCTTTGTCACCCCCGTCGGCCGCATCCCCATTGGCGGCTACGGTGCGCGTCTTATTACGGCCGGAATTAAGCCGGGCGATTACCCGCGCGGCGGTTCGACGCACCTGCGCATCTGGGCGGCCGAGCGCTGGGCTAATGCCTCCGGCGCGAGCTCCCTGGCCGGTGCCACGCGCGTGAATAACTACGCCCGCGCGCTCGGCGTCAAGGTCAAGCGCGGCGTGGACCTGCACTCCCTGCCGCCGGTGACCGGTCTGCTCACCTTGGGCAAACACGCCGCCATCGAGCCTGAGGTGGACCTCTCCGGCTACTGGCTGGACGGCGATATCCTGCATGTGGGTGCCATCGACGTCAAGGAAGGCGCTCGCGTGGGCGCGCGCTCCACGCTGCTGCCTGGCACCGTGGTGGGCAAGTATGCCCACGTGGAGGCCGGTTCCACCGTTACCGGCCGCAAGAAGATCAAGGACAGCCAGCGTTGGTCCGGCTCGCCTGCCCAAAAGGTGGGTCGCTCCAAGCACCGCTTCCCATCCCATACGCCCAAGCGCCGGCCGTGGTGGGTGGCCATTTATGACGCCACCTCCGTCCTGCTGGCCATCCAACCGGTTGTAGCGCTGGCGGTAGGCGCGGCCATCGTCTTGGCCCTCGTGCATTCCACGGGCGGCGATAGCTTTGTCGGTGCGATCTTCTTCGCGCCCGTTGGCGCGCTGGCGGCCTTTGCCACCTATATGCTGCAGACCTGGCTGGGCGTGCGCATTCTCTCGCTGGGCATTAGCCCGGGCGTAGCACCCGTGCGCTCGGCCAAGGGCTGGCGCCTGTGGGCCATCGAGCGCCTCATGGACGAGGCTCGTACCAAGCTCTTCCCGCTCTATGCCTCCCAGCTGACCCCAGCGTGGCTGCGCTCGCTCGGCGCGGAGATTGGCGCCAACGTGGAAATCTCCACCGCGGTCATGATCCCCAAGCTTACCGAGGTCAAAGAGGGCGCCTTCCTGGCCGATGACACCATGATCGGCGGCTACGAGCTCGGCGGCGGCTGGATGCGCACCGGCGAGACCAAGGTGGGCAAGCGCTCCTTCGTGGGCAACTCCGGCATCACCGCACCCGGCCGCAAGCTATCCAAGAACTCGCTGGTTGCCGTGCTTTCTTCTACCCCGAAGAAGACAAAGGCCGGCGCCAACTGGTGGGGTGCACCGCCAGAGCGCATGCGCCGCGTGACCGTAGAGGTGGACTCCCCCGCCAACTCGGGCGAGGCGCTGACCTATAACCCGGGCATTGCCGTCAAGGCCGCCCGCGGCGTGGTGGAAACCATGCGCCTTTTGGCACCGATGTTTTCTGCCATGCTGCTCGCGGCGACCCTTAGCGTCTACGACTCGCTTCTCGACGCCCTCGGCTTCCCCCTCACCTGGCTCCTCTCCGGCCTCGTGCTCATGGGCATGGGTGCGGTGGCCATGGCCGTCACCGTCGCGGTGAAGTGGATCTGCGTGGGCAAGCACCGCGCGGCCGACCACCCACTGTGGTCCGCTTTTGTCTGGCTCAATGAGCTGCAGGATACCTTCGTAGAGGTCGTCGCCGCGCCGTGGTTCTTCCAGCACACCTACGGCTCCGGCGAGATCAACCTGGGGCTGCGCGCCCTCGGCGTGGAGATCGGCCGCGGCGCGTGGATCGATTCCTACTGGTTCCCGGAAACGGACCTCATCCGCGTCGGTGAGGCCGCCACCGTGGGCCCTGGCACCGTGGTACAAACCCACCTTTTCCAGGACCGCGTGATGAGCCTAGATACCGTCACCATCCAGGACGGCTCCACGCTGGCCGCCCACTCGGTGGCGCTGCCGGCCTCGCTCATCGGCACGGCCTCCACCGTAGGCCCCGGCTCGCTGGTTATGCGCGGTGACCGCGTGCCCACCAACGCCGTATGGCAGGGCAACCCCATCGAGCCATGGAAGCGCTAGGCCGCCGGCCGTAGCCTGCGCTCTACCGCGCGAAGTCCTGGTATTTAATCATCTCGCCGGACTTGAAGTCCCAGGCCTCCACCCGGACGCGGTCTGCAAAGACCTTGACCCGCAGTCCGGTGGAGGCCTCTTCCTTTTCCTTGACTATTGTCTCGTCATTATCGCCATCCGGCAGATACTCATTGAGGATGGCGCCGGTGTTGACCACCGGGAAACCGGTGCGGCCGGCCTCGCCGGTGCCGTCGTAGCGGCGGGTTCCCCACCAGTTATTTTGGTGCAGCGAGGAATGGCTGTGGCTGCTAAACCACACGATGTTGTTGTACTTATTGACCACATTGGAAAGCGCCTCGAGGTCCTCAAAGTCATTCTGGTACCACGCCGAATGGGACATCGATACCGTCTGCGGCAGCAGCGGATGGCTAAAGACCAGCGCTGGTGTGCCCTTGGCGTCCCAATACGCCAAGCGCTCATCCAGCCAGTCGAGCTGCTCCTTGCTGAGGCGCTGGAACGGCTCCTTGCCGTGGCGCAGAATATCGGAATAAAACTCGGTATTCACCGAAATGAGCGGTACCCCGTCCACCACCTCTTCCTTCCACGGCTTGACCTGGCCGGAGTACTTGAGGAAGCGATCCAGGTAGGTCTTAGAGCCTTCCTTGCCATACATTTCGTGGTTGCCGATGGTCCACAATTCCTTGCCCGAATCGTGCGGCACCTCGCTGTGCGCGGCCAAGAAATCATCCCACTGCTGCTGCGAGCCATCGTCCACGAGGTCTCCGTTGAGCACCAGCGCCCCGGCCTTTTCCTCCATGCCGTTCAACTGGCGGACGGCGTCTTTGTAGTCTTGGGGGTCGCCCTGGACGTCGGAAAGCACGTCCACGGTAGCTTGCGGCGAGCCTTGCAGCTCACCGAGCGGCTTGACGACGCCCACGTTGTCCACCGCCCACCACCAGTCATCATTGCCGTTGTTGTAGCTGAAGCGGACCTGCATTTTCTTAGCGCCGGCCGGCACGTCCACGCCAATGGACTCGTGCTTGGAGAAGACATCCTTATCAAAGGCGGCGATTTCCTGTGCTTCCCCACCATCGAAGGAGACCGTCACCGTGGCATTCTGCCCGTCCTTGCCCTGGCGGTAATGGTGGTCGAATTCCACATTCACCCGCTCCTGCCCCGCCACCGGGATGGCCGGGCTTTCCAGCTTGGCGGTCATGGAATCGCCTTCGGCTAGGCGCTGCTGCTTGTTGTCGATGATGGCGAAAGTGTCATGCGCCTGGGTGAAATAATGGCGCATATCGGTACCAGATGCCCAGGTCCAGTGGCGCATATCGCCAAAAGTCCATCCCTTCCAACGGGCCTCGCCCGAGTCCACGCCGTGCACGTCGGTCTTCCACCCCTCCGGCGCGCGGTGGGTAAACCATGCCGGGGTATCCACCCCGTCGAAGCTTTCCTGCCACAGCACCCGCGACTCGGGGGCTTTCTCCGGCTGCGCATCGTCTCCTGCGGAGGAGCCCGGTGCAGAACTAAGCGAAGAGCCGAATGATGACCCCAATGAAGAACCAAGGGACGAACCTGGCAGCGATGACTGCGCCGCGGCCATAGGGGCAGCCAAGACTCCAGTAAGCGCCAGGACAGAAGAGAAAGCATAGAGTTTATTTTTCATAACTCAATTTCTATCTGACCTGGGCAACGCGGCGGTTACAGATACGTAAACTCTTGGCAAGCACTACATGCCTACCAAGAGTCCTGGCTTATGTTCCTTGCTATCTAGGCGTGACGGTCCAGCCAATCCACGACCGTATCGAGGGCCTGGTCGGCCGCCAGCTCATTAAAGACCTCGTGCTTCTGGCCCTCCCAGGTCACATACTCCACATCCTTGGAGGAAATGGAGTTGTACCAATCCTGAGAGAAGTACGGCGGAACGATGCCGTCTTTGGTGCCGTGCATGATTAGCGTCGGAGCGGTGAAGAGGTCTGCATTGACGGCGTCATAATTCGCAATTGCCGCCAGCTGCAAGGCGGTGCCGGCACTGGTCTTTTGTGCGATAAGCGGGCTCGAGGCATACTCGTCTTTCACCGCTTGGTTAGTGGAGATGCCATCTGTAAACGGATTGGACATCACGATGCCCTTGCTCCACTCCGGCGAGTCCACACCAATTTCGGTGCGATGCGGGATTAGGTTCTGCGCGTAGCGGGCATTGAAACTGGTGAGCTGGGCCAGCGGCAGGCGCTCAAAGATGGTGGGATCCAGTTTCTTTTGGGTCTCAGAAATATCATCCGGCGTGATGTTCTTTCCCGCAACATTCTTGCCCGAAAGGTTCAGCGGGGCGCCACCACCATTGGTGATGATGCCATCTACGTTGCCCGGGTTACGGATGCCATAGGCCTCTACGGTCAGCGAGCCCATCGAATGGCCCAGCAGGAAGGTCTTAACGCCCTGATTTTCCTCCTTCGCCATGTCCACCACATGGTCGAAATCATCCAAGATGTACTGGAAATTATCGATGTGCCCCAGTGGCACGCTGCCGCCGGCGGACTTGCCGTGCCCGCGGTGATCTACGCGGTAGACGTTGTAGCCCGCATCCAGCAGCCGCTTAGCGACGTAATCGTAACGCCCCGAGTGCTCAGACACGCCGTGGGCCAAGACCACTGCTCCCCGCGGATTGGCCACCTTTTGCGTGCGGTAGTAAATCTTGATGCCTTGGCCGTGTGCGCTGTCAAAGTAGCCTTCTTCATCAGATACCTGCTTCTCCGAGACGGTCGGGCGTCCCAACACATCCGGCTTGTGGTCCGCCGCTGGCGCAGGCGCTGGGGCTTCCTGCGCGACTGCTCCTGCCGTAAGCGTGCCAGATACCGTCACTGGTGCCGCCACTACTGCCGCTGCCGTTAGGTAAGCGGTTAGGTGCTTCTTCATCATCACTATCTCCTTGAGGTGTTGTAACTCATATCGATTGGCAAGATGAGATTGAGATAACAGTGATGCTAAATTTCGGACAACCCAGGACACAAATAATTTTCAATAATAATACCTACGGTTGCGTAACATAACCGCAGGGAAAACACCTTTTAGAAATCAACAATTCCCCCGAAACTTATTGCCCGCATTTACCCCCCTTTAGTACCCCTAAAACAAAAGGCGGGAAACTCGGAGTTACCGAGTTTCCCGCCCCTGCTGCGGCTAATCTAAATCAACCTAGTCACCAATCTGGTCGCGACCGCGCTTGACGATATTCTCATCAACCTCGCCCACCAGCTCATGATCCTTATTGGTGTACTCGAACTTGGACAGCACGTAGCGCATAGCGTTAATACGGGCACGCTTTTTGTCATTGGACTTAATGGTAATCCACGGCGATTCTTCCGTATCCGTGTAGCGGAACTGCTCCTCTTTCGCACGGGTATAGTCATCCCACTTATCCAGCGAAGCCAAGTCCATAGGCGAAAGCTTCCACTGGCGTACCGGGTCAATCTGGCGAATAGCGAAGCGGGTGCGCTGCTCCTTACGGGTAACCGAGAACCACAGCTTAGTCAGGGAGATACCCGAGCCGAGGATCATATTCTCCAGCATCGGCACCTCACGGAGGAACTCCGCATGCTGACTTTCGGTACAAAAGCCCATAACGCGCTCCACACCGGAGCGGTTGTACCAAGAGCGGTCAAAGAAGACAATCTCGCCACCGGCCGGGAAATGCTCAATATAGCGCTGGAAATACCACGAGGTAGATTCACGCGGCGAGGGCTTTTCCAAGGCCACAGTACGGGCACCACGCGGGTTCAAGTGCTCATTAAAGCGCTTGATAGTGCCACCCTTACCGGCTGCATCGCGACCTTCAAAGATAATAATGTGGCGTTGACCAGTTTCCTTGGTCCAGTTCTGCCACTTCAACAGTTCAATCTGTAGCGCACGCTTGACAGACTCGTACTCATCACGAGTCATGCGCTCATCGTAGGGGTAATTTTCCCGCCAAGTCTGAACCGGGGAACCATCCGGCATGATCAGCGAGGGATCATCCTCATCGGTTCCATCGACGACGTAGCCGTCAGTTTTTGCCAGGTCGATCTCGGGAAGGTCGTCGTCTTTAATATCAGCCATGCATTAAGTGTAACCCGAATGTGGACATCAAGCGCGCTAAATTTTCGCGGGTTAAGTAGCAAAAAGTGTGTCTGAGTTACAGTGATCTTGCTGCTCAGGTTGGGTAAATCGGGCGGATATAAGGTCTTGGTGCTTATATCCGCGCGTTTCGTGTTCAATCCATCGGAAT
>NZ_JAKRNB010000007.1:0-115176 GCF_022347395.1 Corynebacterium sp. ACRPF | reverse complement strand
CCATATCAGCAGCATCACGCGGATGAATGCCACAGGCTAAAGCGGCATCTTTGCGCCCTAAAGCATTTACACGCAGTTGCAGATAACTACACCGGCGAGTTGTTGCCGCAGCTTTGCGGCCGTACGGATTGCGTTTCCACAAACCAAGCTCAATACCGATTCGATATACCGGAGTAGAGCCTATAGAAAGCTGGCGCGCAATATCCATTGGTGCCACACCTTCCAGCCACAGGCGAGCTATTTTCTGACTGTCAGCCGAGCTAATACGCCTGCGGCGCTTGCGCGGCAAGTCCAGCTCACCAGCAAGCCGATAAGCCACCGACCGCGGTAAACCAACCACCCCAGCAGCCACCCGTATTGAACTACCAGCCCGAACCAACGACGCAAACCGCGCCACGACAACAGAATCCGGAACCCATTTCGACTCCACACAATCACCCAACCCATGTCAGGTGTTTCCACGACCGCTAGAAATCAAGGAGTGCCGATTGGGCACCCGCGGGGGTTTATTCGATAGGCTCGGTCATTGTGACACAACTCGGAATTATTCTTATCCTGCTCGTGCGGATCTATACGTGGGTGCTCATCGCCCGCATCATTATTGAGATGATCCAGTCCTTCTCGCGGCAGTTCAACCCTCCACGCTGGTTCATGGTTGTAGCGGAGCCTCTGTTTGTAATTACGGATCCGCCGGTCAAGGCGTTGCGCCGCCTGATCCCGCCTCTGCAAATGGGTGGCGTAGCGCTTGATGTATCGGTGCTTGTGCTGTTCGTCTTGCTCTCGATACTCACAATGATCTTGCGGATAATTTTCCTGACTTAGCACCCCCGTCGCCTCGAAACCTGTGGTAAACGTTGAGACTCGGCGGGGCGTCGATTATTGTGGGCGTTTGGTTACGATAAATCGCGATAACCCGTATTATGAACCACATGTACCTTTGTGGGGAAGGTTTAGCTAGACCTGAACCGCACTCCTAAGGCCCTGGAAGCTCCGGGGTTGTACCAACCTGAAGGGGAAGAGAAGACATGCCACTGTCACCAGCTGATGTTCACAACGTCGCGTTCAGCAAGCCGCCAATTGGCAAGCGCGGCTACAACGAAGACGAGGTGGATCAGTTCCTCGACCTCGTAGAGGACGCCCTTGCCCAGCTGCAGGATGAGAACGAAGACCTGCAGGCGCAGGTTAGCGATCTGAACTCCCAGGCCAAGGCGGGTGCTGGCGCCGGTGCTGCTGGTGCCGCAACTGCGGCTTCCACCCGCACCGATGAGGCTGCGCTGCGCAAGGAGATTGAGGCTAAGCTGCGCGCCGAGTACGAAACCAAGCTGGCGGACTCCAAGTCCGAGGTTTCCCGTGCCAAGGAAGAGACCAAGAAGGCACAGGAGCAGGTTAAGGCTGCCCAGGCTGAGGCTTCTAAGGCATCTGGCTCTGCCGCTGCTTCCTCTTCCGCAGACCTGAAGGCAGCCCGCGATGAGGCGGCTCAGGCCAAGAAGGACGCCGAGGCAGCTCGCGCCGAGGCAGCCCAGGCAAAGAAGGACCTCGAGGCTTCTAAGAAGGAAAACGACGAGCTGAAGAAGTCGGCTTCCGCAGCTGGTTCCTCCAAGGCTGGTGCAGCGGCTGCGGGTATCGCAGGCGCTGGTGCGGCTCAGACCGCCGATGGCCTGGCCACCCCAGAAACCCACATGCAGGCTGCCCGCGTTCTGGGACTGGCACAGGAGATGGCAGACCGCCTGACCTCCGAGGCTCGTGCGGAGTCCGAGTCCATGCTGTCCGAGGCACGCACCGCCGCCGAGAAGCAGCTGACCGACGCCGATTCCCGCTCCAAGGCACAGCTTGCTGACGCCCAGAAGAAGTACGACGCCCAGCTGCAGGACGCAGATTCCCGCTCCAAGAAGCTGGTATCTGACGCTGAGGCTAAGGCAAAGCAGACCGAGTCTGATGCTTCCTCTCGCGCAGAGGCACAAATCCGCCAGGCAGAGGAGAAGGCTGCTTCCCTGCAGGCCGATGCCGAGCGCAAGCACACCGAGGTTATGAACACCGTCAAGCAGCAGCAGACCGCACTGGAGGCTCGTATCTCCGAGCTGCGCACCTTCGAGCGCGAGTACCGCACCCGCCTGAAGACCCTGCTGGAGTCTCAGCTGGAAGAGCTGGCTACCCGCGGCACCGCCGCACCGAACGGCGAGGCTGGCAACAACTAAGCCACCCCGTTCTTCCTAGCGCCCCCGCCACCGCGGCGGGGGCGCTATTGTTGTTTTAGACCGTCGTGCTATAGCCCGCCCCTACCGAAAGGAACCACTGTGCTCGTAGCCGCTTTAGTTCTCGCCCTCGTGGCATTCGTGGCCTTGGTCAACTTCGTTATCTCGGGAGCCGACTGGTCGTTGTATATCGTTTTTGCCGCCGCCGGCATCGGACTCGTGTGCTTCATCCTGGACTGGGCGCATAAGCATCGCGCTGATAAAGCCCAAGCAACTGAATCCCCCGAGCAGGAGGCGCTGCGCGCAGCCTTCCGCGAGGACTAACGCCGCGAGACCCCAAGCTTTCGGTTGCAGGCATGCCAATAAGGCGCACGAGGCGCCTTATTCCGCGGTCGGGCTCTAGCAATCGGGCGGTTGCCACCGAATCCGTCCGTTGGTTCGGGCAAGTCGCCCGCGCAGCGGCGGGGCGTTGGGATCGTCATCGTTGGCGCCATTGTGGTACGCGCAGGCTGTGGATAAGTTCGCGATATTGGTCAATCCACCGTGCAACCACGGCTCCAGATGGTGAATTTGGCATTCGTCGGCAGGCTTAGCGCAGCGCGGCCATGGGCATACCGGATTTTCCGCACCCGCCATCAACCGCTGCTTAGCATTGGCGAAGCGCTCCGTGCGGTACAGGTTCACCGCGCCTTCATACGGGCTCACCAGGGTAATGAGCCCATGCTCCTTTAACGTGCGGCGCACATACTGCGCACCCGTAAGCGTTGCTCCGTTGGTCATCTGCAAGGTGATTTCCTCACCATCGCCGTTGACGATGCGCACGTAGTCTTCCAGGCGCACGATGACATTGGTTACCACCGTGCTTCGTTGCCCCGTATCACTGCCGAAGAAGGTATCTTCCACCACATCCAGCGGCTTTTTATCCTGGTTTTCCACGGCCGCGTGGAGGTCAGCAATGAACGAGGATGAGCCGTCGATCGCTAGCGTCCACGGCGCATCCTTGCGGCGGATGATGCGTATACCAGGCTTTATCTTGCGCTTTTTCTTCGGAACCTTGGATTGCGCCAGCTTTTCTAGTGCCGCTGCTGTGGCCTTGGTGGTACATAGCTGTTCGCGGAGGACCCAGGCGTCGAAAAGCGTGGGCATCTTGCGCGCATACTTTTCAATGATGGATAAAGCAACGATGGAATGCCCATTGTGCTGAGCTCCTTCGATGGCACGACGACGCTTCCTTGTGAACTTGGTCGTGCCGCAGTACGCCTCTTTTAGCAATGCCAGCTCGCGGGCCGTCTTTTCAGCGGCGCCTCGCGCGCAGAGGTCGTCCTCAGATATGCCTGCGCACCCGAGGACGATGTCCATCCCGGGTGCCATGGCTGCGAGGTAAGTATCTAGCGCGTTCACGATTCACAATCTATTTCCCCGCGCAAGCCCCCACAAGGGAAAATTTTTAGCCTGTGGATAACTTCTTGTGCACTAAGATTCTGGGGCGCTATACTGTGGCCTACACGCAGTGATCCGGCCATCACCGGGGAGCAATTCAGAAGAACAGCCAGTGTGGCCCAGTAGAACTGAACGGGTGGGACCGTCAACTCCTTCACCGAAACGAAGCGGAGCCTTCGGGCTCAAGCAGGGTGGTACCGCGAGCCTTAAAGGCGCGTCCCTGCACCGTGTTAAGAGTGAAGGATAATTATGGCGAAGAAGATTTACCCCAAGGTCGACATGACCGGCGGCTCCAGCCGCTTCCCAGATATGGAAGAGGAAGTCCAGAAGTACTGGAAGCAGGATGATACCTTCCAGGCTTCGCTGGAAAAGACTAAGGACTGCCCAGAGTACATCTTTTATGATGGCCCTCCATTCGCAAATGGCTTGCCGCACTATGGCCACCTTTTGACTGGTTATGTGAAGGATATTGTCCCGCGCTACCGCACGATGGCTGGCAATTACGTACCTCGCGTATTCGGCTGGGATACCCACGGTCTGCCCGCTGAGCTGGAGGCGGAAAAGCAGCTGGGTATCACTGAAAAGGCGCAGATCGAAGACATGGGCTTGGAAAAGTTCAATGAATACTGCGCTAAGTCCGTGCTGGAGTACACCGACGAGTGGGAAGAGTACGTCAACCGCCAGGCCCGCTGGGTGGACTTTGGCAACGGCTACAAGACCATGGATATCAACTACATGGAATCGGTCATGTGGGCGTTCAAGGAGCTTTATGACAAGGGCTTGATCTACAAGGGCTTCCGAGTTCTTCCGTACTCTTGGGCGGAGCACACTTCTTTGTCCAATCAGGAGACCCGCCTGGACGATTCTTATAAGATGCGCCAGGATCCGACCCTGACGGTTACCTTCCCAGTGGAGGGCGCGCGCGAGGGAAGCGCGGCAGAAAAGACGTTGGCGGAGTACCCTGCGCTTGCCGACGCCTCTTTCCTCGCCTGGACCACCACCCCCTGGACCTTGCCTTCGAACGAGGCCTTGGCGGTTCATCCAGAGGTTACCTACGTGCTCTTTAAGGCTACGGAGGGCGATTTTGCTGGCCGTACCTTCATCATGGCGGAAAACCTGCTGGCCACCTTGGAGAAGGAACTAGGGGAGGCCGAGGTACTGGAGACGTTTACCGGCGCGCAACTCGAGGGCTTTACCTATGAGCCTATCTTCGGCTTCTTCCCGGATCTGCGCAATGCCTACCAGGTCTTGATCGCTGATTACGTCACCACAGAGGACGGCACCGGTGTGGTACACCAGGCTCCTGCGTTTGGTGAAGACGATATGAATACCACCAACCAGTACGACATCGAGCTGGTCATCCCGGTGGACGAGGACGGCAAGTTCACCTCGCAGGTTCCGCCTTATGAGGGCCAGCTGGTCTTTGACGCGAATAAGGACATCATCAAGGACCTGAAGGCTGCTGGGCGAGTGGTGCGCCACGTAACCATCGAGCACTCCTATCCGCACTCGTGGCGCTCGGGCGAGCCGCTTATCTACATGGCGCTGCCGGCCTGGTTCGTGAAGGTGACCGAGTTCCGCGATCGCATGGTGGAGCTCAACCACAAGGAGATTGAGTGGCTGCCGGAGCATATCCGGGATGGCCAGTTTGGCAAGTGGCTCGAGGGCGCGCGCGACTGGAATATCTCTCGTACCCGCTACTGGGGTGCGCCTATCCCGGTGTGGATGTCCGATGATGACAACTATCCGCGCATGGATGTCTACGGCTCCTTGGATGAGCTGGAGCGCGATTTCGGTGTCCGCCCGGAGTCGCTGCACCGTCCGCATATCGACGAGTTGGTGCGCCCGAACCCGGATGATCCGACCGGTAAGTCGATGATGCGCCGCGTGCCAGACGTGCTGGATTGCTGGTTTGAGTCCGGCTCGATGCCCTTTGCGCAGAAGCACTACCCATTCGAGAATAAGGAATGGTTTGAGACCCACTCGCCGTCCGATTTCATCGTGGAGTACTCCGGTCAGACGCGTGGTTGGTTCTATGTGATGCACGCGCTGTCCACCGCGCTTTTTGATCGCCCGGCGTATAAGAAGGTCGTGGCCCATGGCATCGTGCTGGGCAACGATGGCCTTAAGATGTCTAAGTCCAAGGGCAACTATCCGAACGTCAATGAGGTCTTTGATCGTGATGGTTCGGATGCCATGCGCTGGTTCCTGATGTCTTCGCCTATCCTGCGCGGAGGCAACCTGATCGTGACCGAGCAGGGCATTCGCGAGGGCGTGCGCCAGGCAATCTTGCCTATCTGGAATGCCTATACCTTCCTGCAGCTCTACGCAGAAAAGGAAGCAAAGTTCGACACCAGCTCCACGCATGTTTTGGACCGCTATATCTTGGCCAAGACCCACGACGTCGTGGCCAATGTCAACGCGGCGCTTGCCGATACCGATATCGCCACGGCAACCGAAGAAGTACGCCTGTTTGCCGACGTCCTGACCAACTGGTACGTCCGTCGCTCGCGCGATCGTTTCTGGGAGGGCGAGGACGCCCATCCTGAGGCGTTTAATACCTTGTACACCGTGCTGGAGACCGTGACTCGCGTGGTGGCACCGCTGCTGCCGCACGTGGCAGAGGTTATCTACCGTGGACTGACCGGTGAGCGTTCGGTGCACCTGGCGGATTACCCGCAGGCTGCGGACTACCCGTCCGATGCAGAGCTTGTCTCTGCGATGGATGCGACCCGCGCGGTCGCTTCGGCCGCGTCCTCGGTGCGCAAGTCCAATAAGCTGCGCAACCGCTTGCCGTTGCCGAAGTTGACGGTGGCCCTCAATGGGGCGCAGCGCCTGGCGGACTTTGCCGATATCATCCGCGACGAGGTCAACGTTAAGGAAGTTGAGCTTACGGACGACGTCGATTCGGTAGGCACCTTCCAGGTTGTCTGCAACGCGAAGGTTGCCGGCCCGCGCTTGGGCAAGGACGTGCAGCGCGCCATCAAGAACCTCAAGGCGGGCAACTACGAACGCCGCGGCGAAGAGGTTGTAGTGGACGGCGATATCGTGCTTGGCCCGGATGAGTACACCGAGCGCCTGCAGGCAGCGAATCCGAAGTCGACCGCGCGTATCGAAGGCCTCGACGGCCTGGTAGTACTCGATACCGAGGTGACCGAAGAGCTCGAGGCCGAAGGCTGGGCGGCGGACGTTATCCGCGGCCTGCAGGATGCCCGCAAGGCTTCTGAGTTCGAGGTCTCGGACCGCATCGCGGCCGTACTCTCTGTCCCAGAGGAGAAGAAGGCCTGGGCGGAGCGTCACGCCGACCACATCGCCGGTGAAGTGCTCGCCACCGATTTCCAGGTGACCACCGAGGCGCTCGATGGTGCGGACGTGCACGAGGTGGTGAAGGGGGTTAACGCTACCGTCGTTAAGCAGTAGCGCCTAAGCCGCCACCTAAAAGTAATTGCCCAGCCTTAGCGGCTGGGCAATTTTTTTATGAGTGATAGGACTTAACGGACCGGGCCGGGCAGGTGAGCGCGCCAGCCGAGGACGACGTTAACGAGGCAGCACAGTGCGAGCACGGCGCCAACGAGGAATAGGGTAGTAAAGCCGAGCAGCGGCGCGAGTGCGCTGAAGGCCATGGGGATGAAGAAGCCGGTATAGGACACCGAGTAGTACACGGCGGTGAGGCCGGCGAGTTCTTCGGCACGGGCGATGCGCTGGACCTCAGAGAGACCGGCTACAAGGGCGAGGCCGTAGCCTGCACCCATGACAGCGGCACCGGCGATGCCGAGCGGCAGGGAGCGAGTATGGGAGGCAACCGCGCCGAGGATGGTGCCCACAGTGATAACGCCCATGGCAACTGCGGAAGCGCGGGCGGAGCGGCTGGTATCGATAACCTTGCCGAGCATCTGGATGCCGACGCCGCAGCCCAAGGTGATAACGGTCATCAGGCCCGAGAAAGCGATGGGGGCATCGCCGGCAGACTTGGACAAAAGCTGGGGCAGGAGGGCATAGGCGGCGCCAGCGCAGCCGAAGACCCACGGTGCGACCGGCAGGACAATGCGCACGAAGCGGCGGTGTGCTGCGGAGGGAATGTGCAGCATGCGCAGCATGTCGCGGATGCTCAGGTCAAGGAAGGAGTCTTTTACCGTAGCGCCCCGCGGCGGGCGGGTTTCCGGGGTCTTCATCAGCCAGATAGCGGTGGCGACGGTGAGGAGGATGTGCAGGATATACGCCAAGTGGGTCGGCCACGGGCCCCACTGGGCCAGCACCGATGCGAGGCCGGCGCCGATGAGGAAGCCTAATGTCAGGCACATGGAGGCGTGGCGCGGGCCGGCAGCGGGATCGCCGCCTGCGCGGGTGATGAGCTCTGCCACCCACGTGGAGCCGACGGCCATGACGATGCCCAAAGCCAAGCCGCACATGATGCGGCCCACGGCAATGACGAGTGGCTCGTTCGGTGCGATGGACAGAAGGAAGGAACCGAGTAGCGATAGTGGCGCGGCAGGCAGCATCGTGGGGCGGCGGCCAATGTAGTCCGAAAGCGGGCCAGAAATCAGCAGCGCAGGCACGATGCCGAGCACATAGGCGGCCAAGAGGCCATTGACGGTGACCTGCGAGAAGTGTGACTCCTCGCGGTACATGACTAGGAGAGGGGTGAACTCATTGCCGCCCCACGCGACAGCGACCATGCTGCCAGCGACGGGAAACCATGAGTGTTTGGCAAACTTTTCGGTCATAGTTGATTCCTCGAGTTGGTTAGGTGGGTGTCCAATGCGGAAAGGTAGGCGTCGAGGTCGCCGGTGCGGAGGGCATCGGCAAGCGCGCGGTGCTGATCCACGAAGGTGCGGGCGCGGGCTACGTTGCGGCCAATGGCCGTGGCGGTAAAACGCTGCTGGCGTTCGCGCAGCTGGTGTCCCAGCCCGGCCAGCAGGGTATTGGCCCCGCCATCCATGATGATCTGGTGGAAACGCGCATCTAGGTGCGTATAGGCATGCAGGTCTGCGCCATTCAACGCAGTGTCCTGCTCCGCGATGGTCGCGTCCAGCTGATCAGCGATGTCCGCGCGCTCGGCATCAGACATTGCGCAGATCTTTTCAGCACAGTGCCTATCCACGAGCAAGCGTGCCTCATAAACCTCGCGGATTTCCTGCGGGCTGATCGGCACGATGAGTGCACCCCGCCTGGGGTAGAGCTGTAGAAAGCCTTCGACCTCTAGGCGCAGGAAAGCCTCGTGCATCGGGGTGCGGCTAATTCCCATTTCGGTAGCCAGGGAGGCCTCGGAAAGCATCTGCGAGGGCTCGAAGGAGCCGTCAATGATCTTCTCTTTGACGAAGTCATAGGCGCGCTCCGCGGCGGGCTGCATTCGTTCATTGGACATGCATCCATCTTGCATGCAAGCTTGCATGCAAGCAAGCGTGCAGTGGCACTTTGTGGGGAACGGATCTAGCTAGGCAAACGTGTGACGTGGCACGTATCGGGGTCGAAGAGTAAGCCGTGGCCCATGCCGACCCAGCCGATGAAGGGGGCGTCGGCAAGCGTGTGCGGGGTGTGGACGTGCCCGAGGATCCAGGCATCGGCCTCGCAGGCCTGTAGCTCAGCCACGGAAAGCGGCAGGCAGGTGCCTTTAGAAAACTCACCGGTGACGGAAGAATGTAGGAGGCCGAGGAGGGGCCCGTCGCAGCGGCGGGGAGGAAGCTGGAGGTGGCGCGGGTCCGGATTGGTGGCCACCGCTGCGGTTAGAACCGTGGTGTTTCCTATGCGAAAGGTATGCACCTGCGTGCCGTGGACTGTGACCTCGGGCGGTAAGTCCAGGTTGTGGTGGGTATCGTGGTTGCCAGAAATGAAGTGGACCTCGCCGAACAGTGTGGCAGCGTGGGCCATTACGGCGCGGGCCTGGGGCACGAATTCGGACGCCTCAGCGTTGCGGTCGATGATATCGCCCAAGCACACGCACGCCGTGGCTCCACTATTGGCGGCAACTTCGAGTTCTTGCAGGGCCCAGTCCAGCCCAGGGGCGCCCGGGCGGCCTAGGTGCAGATCGGCAAAGACAAAAATGCTAGCGGGCATGTGCGGCCTTCCGGTTTTGCCACCAGGTGATAGCTACCAAGACAACGGTGGAGGTTCCGACGCCGATGAGCGTCATAGCCATGGCCTCGGCACGGTGGCCTTGATCGAATTGGTTCATGATCCACGGAGCCAAGAGGTTGACTTGGCTCGGGCGAATGAGTGAGGACATGACCAGCTCGCGGATGCCTACGAAGAAGGCGAGGAGCCAGCCAGCGAAGATGCCAGGGGCAAGCAGGGGCAGGGTGATGCGCCCAAAGGTATGCAGAGTGGAGGAGCCGGAAATTGCAGCGGCCTCGTAGACGGTAGGGGAGACGGACTCTGCTGAAGCCTTGATGTTTTGGATGGCCATGGGCAAAAAGAGCACGGTGAAGGCCATAACTAGCATGCCCATAGTGCCGTAGGGCGACCATGGCAGCCAGGGAGAGTTCCACAGCAAAATAAATCCAATGGCCAGGACAATTCCGGGAACGGTGTCGGGGGCGATGGCCAAGAAATCGCTGAATTTTGCGGTAATGGTGCTTTGGCGGCGGGTGAGCACCGTGACGAGGACGCCGAGAGCAACGGCGGTGGTCGCGCCAAGGGCGCCTAGTCCGATGGAGCGAACAAGTGCCTCTTGAGCGGTGGGCATCTGCACAACGATGGAAAAGTAATCGAAGGTCAGGTTATTAGGCGTAGGCGGGGCCGAGCGCAGAATGGTCATCGCGGCCAAGGTGATGGAAAGGTAGGGGATGACCACCGCGGCCATGAAGATTGTTGCGGTCACCACAGCGCCGAAGATGGTGCCGACCGAGCCGAGGCGGATACGTACGGGGCGGCTTACTCGGCCACCGCCGGAGAGGTCGCGGCGTGAAATCCATTGTTGGAAGGCCCAGGCGGCCACGCCGATGGCAAAGAGCACCGACGAGGAGGCAGCGGCGCTGGAAAAATCGAGGGGGTCGATGGTGACGTCTTCATAGATGGAGGAGACGAGCACCTTGTAGCCAATGGCGTTGCCAAGCGTGACTGGGGTGCCAAACTCGCCGGCGGCCTTAATGAAGATAATCAGCGCGCCGAGGGAAAAGGGGCCGATTATGTTCGGAGCGATGATGCGCACGGCTTGTTGCCAGCGGCTCGCGCCGGCTATCTGTGCCATCTCCAGCGTGGACGCCGGAATGGAATTGAGGCAGGTGCGCAGGATGAGGTACAAGAATGGAAAGAGCTCCGCGGCCATGATGAAGGCCATTCCCCACACCGAGTATATGGCATCGTGGGCGAGCTTGCCGGCGCCGTGGCCGAGCAGCATCTCGGCCACACCACCGCGGCGGGTGAAATCCATCCACGCCATCGCTGCCGCAAAGGGTGGGGTCATAAACGGGATCATGATGACGATCTCGATCCAATTGGCCCTGCTAAACCGCGTCCACGAACGGAGGAAGGCGAGCGGCGCGGCCATGAGCGTGGCAAATGCCACGACCAGCACGGACAGCAAGATGGTATTGCCAAGGATGTGCAGCATGCCCGGTTGGACAATGCTGCCTAGGGCTGAGGGCTCATCGTGGTAGCCCACGGCCGCGTTGACCAGCACAGAGGCTAGCGGCGCGGCGACGAGGGCGAGCAAGATGAGAAGGACCCCGTAGATCCCAAGGCGACGTTGGGGAGTGGTGGTGGAGCTCATTGGTTACTTCAGGTAGCGCTTAGCAAAGGTTTCCTTGATGTCCTTGGACTGAGAAACCAGGCCATCGAGGTCATCGTTGAGGGTCTTAATCTCATCCAGCTTCGGGCCATTCTTTGGAGCGATGTCCTTATTGGCCGGGATCATGTTCTTGGAGGCCGAGATCTCCTGTGCCTCATCGGAGAACATGAAGTCCACGAATGCCTCTGCGGCTTCCTTGTTATCGGAGGACTTGAGGATCATGACTGGGCGCGGGGTAACCGTGGTGCCGGAGGTTGGGATAGCAACCTCGAGCGGCTCGCCCTTCTTCTGCGCGGAGTATGCGGAGTAGTCAACGCCGCCGAGGACAATGCCGCGCGAGCCGGAGGTGACCTGGTCGAGCGCTGGGCCATTGGCGCCTTGGACGATCATGCCGTTGTCAAAGAGCTTGTCAAAGAGATCCCAGGTCTTCTCCTCGCCCCACTGGTCTACCATGGCCGCGATGAGGTCGGCAGCGGTACCGGATTCGCGCGGGTCCGGCATGATGATTTGGTCCTTGTACTTTTCATCGGTGAGATCTTCCCAGTCCTTCGGGGCCTCGTCCACGACGTTGGTGTTGGTTACCAGCGCTAGGGCCGAACCATCGCGGCCGGTAAACGCCCCGCTTTCCGACGCCCACTTGGACTCAATCTTGTCCGCTCCCTCCGGCGTGTACTTTTCAAGGGCGCCGGACTTTTCCTGCTTGCTAGCTGCCGCCCAGGAGGCGAGGTAGACCACGTCAGCCTGCGGGTTGGCTTCCTCGGCCTTGAGCTTGGCGGTGATCTTGCCGGTGGTATCGGCAAAGACGTTGACGTGGACGTCGGTCTTTTCTTCGAAGGCCTCCACGAGGGCGTCGGTAAGCCCCTGCGGGTTAGCCGAGTAGTAATCCACCTCGCCGGACAGGCCTTCAGGTGCCTGCCACTTTTCGGCAGAAGAGGTGGACTGGTCGGTGGCGGTATCGGCGCTGTCCTCGACGGATCCGCAACCGGTCAAGGCGAGCGCACCAGCAGCGGTGGTGGCGATGGTGGCGGTGAACTTCTTGGTAAACATGTGTGGCTCCTATGCAGAAAGAGAAGATGGATAGTTGAGGTAGACGGTCTCGCCGCGAGTGAAGCGATGCGGTGAATACGTCACCCAGGGTTCCTCCGCCCCGGGGACGTCGCAGCGCAACTCGTAGCGCCCACCGATGTAGTGAGCGCCAAGAACCTGCGCCTCGACCCGGCGCGGGGAGGCGCCGGTGTCCTCCTCCGCAGTGGTGACGGTGAGACTTTCTGGACGTACGCTGGGCAGCCGTGGGTGGCGGTTCATGGTGCCTACAAAGCCAGCGATGAAATCGGTGGCCGGCTGTTCATAAAGGGTGACCGGATCCGCGAATTGTTCGATGTGGCCTTGATTCATAACCACGACGCGATCCGACATGGCAAGTGCCTCGGCTTGGTCGTGCGTGACGTAGATGACCGTCAGCCCCAGCTCCTGTGCCAGCTGGGTGAGCTCGGCGCGGATTTGCACGCGCAGCGCGGCGTCAAGGGCGGACAGTGGCTCATCCATGAGCAGGAGGTCCGGATTCGAAACCAACGCACGGGCGATGGCGACGCGTTGCTGTTGGCCGCCGGAGAGCTGGTTTGGCCGCGCCTTCGCTTTGCTGGTGATGCCCACCATGTCCATGCAGGCGCGCACCTTCTCGGATCGCTGGCCTGCCGCCACCTTATTGCCTGGGGTTGTCAGCGGAAACTCGATGTTCTTTTCCACCGTCATGTGCGGCCACAGTGCGAGGTCCTGGAAGACCATCGACAGCCGGCGCTTGTTGACGGCCACATTGGTCCGCGGACCATAAACCTCTCTCTCACCAATGGCAATGGTGCCCGCATCAGGAGTTTCCAACCCGGCGATGCAGCGCAACAGGGTGGACTTACCGCAGCCGGAGGGACCCAGAATAGAGATGAATTCACCGCGGTTGATGCTTAGATCGGTCTCGTGGAGGCCCGTATTATCGGCGAATTCGCGCTTAACGCCGCGCAAGATGACGTGGGGTGAGTTCATAATCAGCGAAATACTTTCTTCAAGAAATAACCTCGAAAAAGATAAGGCCGTAATATTGCATGTGGGTGACGTGAATATGGAAAGAAATAAAAGCTTTAATTAACGGCGCACAAACACCCAGGAGTGCATGTGGAGGTGCGCCTATTAGACTGGGCCGCATGCAACGCTGGGTTCTACACATCGACATGGACGCGTTTTTCGCCTCCGTCGAGCAGCTAACCCGGCCTACCCTGCAGGGGCGTCCCGTCTTGGTGGGCGGCACCAGCGGGCGCGGCGTGGTGGCTGGCGCCTCCTATGAGGCGCGCGTGTACGGTGCGCATTCGGCCATGCCGATGTACCGCGCGCAGCAGCTTGTTGGACTTCGCGCGGTGGTGGTGCAGCCGCGCCGGGCGGTGTATTCAGCGGCCTCGCGCCGCGTATTTGGCATTATCGCGCAACACGTGGAGGTCATTGAGCAGCTTTCTATCGATGAAGCCTTTATGGAACCCGCCGCCTTGGAAGGAGCGAGCGCGGAGGAGGTCAAGCGCTGGGCGGATGAGCTGCGCGCGCTCATTCGGGAGGAGACGGGCCTGCCGTGCTCCATTGGGGCGGGATCGGGCAAGCAATTTGCCAAGATTGGATCGGGTGAAGCGAAGCCTGATGGCACCTTTGTTATCCCAGCGGAGCGCCAGCTAGAAATGCTGCACCCCCTTGCGGTGAACAAGCTGTGGGGAGTCGGCCCGGTGACCGGCGCGAAGCTCAAGTCCATCGGCGTCGAGACCATTGGGCAGCTGGCGGCGATGACGCGCAAGGAAGTAGAGATTTCCATCGGCAGCGTGGTGGGGCTGCAGCTGTGGCGGCTGGCCCGCGGCATTGATGACCGTGAGGTGGCGCCGCGCGCTATTTCTAAACAGATTTCTACTGAGCACACCTACCCGAAAGACTTGCAGACCGCCCCTGAGGTCGATGCAGCCATCACTCGCGCGGCTGAGGGCGCTCACCGCCGGTTGCTTAAGGACGGGCGCGGCGCGCGCACCGTAACGGTAAAGCTGCGCATGGCGGATTTTCATATCGAATCGCGCTCGACCACCTTGCCCTACGCGACTGACGACGCCGCCGTGCTCACCGCCGCCGCCTTCAAGCTTGCTCGCTACCCCGATGAGCTGGGGCCCATCCGCCTGGTAGGGGTGAGCTATTCCGGCCTAGAGACCGCTCGCCAAGACGTGCTTTTTCCGGAGCTAGACCGCGAAATAGTGCGCCCTGCACCGGCAGACACGGACTATGAAACTGGGGTGAGCGACGACGCAGCACCGGCCGTTCCAGCGCCTACGGTGACGGTGGAGGAAGAAACCGATAACCAGTGGCACGCCACGCAGGACGTCTTCCATCCCGACTACGGCCACGGTTGGATTCAAGGCGCCGGCCACGGGGTGGTCAGCGTGCGCTTTGAAACCCGCGCCACGGGTCCCGGCCGCACCAAATCCTTCGCGGCCGACGATCCCGCGCTCGTGCCAGCAGACCCGCTCGACTCACTGGATTGGCAAGACTGGCTGACCAGCGAGGACTAGCCCTCCTGAGCAAAAAGCTCTGCCGGATCGGTACCGGTGGCCAGCGCCGCCGCGAGCAGGATTCGCGCTTGGCTCGGGCGGAACCATCCGGCGTTGATGGCGCCACGTTTGCCCAGGCTCGCGCCACCGCCGTCGCCACCGTAAGCCAGTGCCGTCGGGCCATAGGGTGTGCGGGTAGAAATGATGACGGGGAGGCCGGCGTGGAGGGCGTCGGCAAGCGCGCGGCCCATGTCCTCGCCCATATTTCCCGAGCCCATGGCCTCCACAATGAGACCGGTGGTGGGGGAGTTTACGGCGGCGTCGACCAGCAGGCGCCCCGCTCCCGGATAGGCGGGGATGATCTCGATACGCTGCGACGCCAGCGGGGCAGGGTTCAATCGCGGGGTAGCGCCAGGAACGGGCAGCGACTCAAACCCGCGCAGGTCACTGGTGTGCCGCTTACGCGCACCGCGCGCCGGGATGGTCTCGCCGCCAAAGCAGAGGAAAACCCCGGGGCGCCCGCTGGCCGCAAGCTCGCGGGCAGCCCGCAGATTGGTGGGGCCGTCGGCCGCGGGGTGATCGTAGGCGCGCTGCGCGCCCGTAAGCACGATGGGTTTTTCCCCTCCACAGAAAATCTCCAACGCCAGCGCGGTTTCCTCCATGGAGTCGGTGCCATGCGTGATGATCACACCACCGATATCCTTGCGCGCGGTGAGCTCATTGACCACCGCAATGAGCTCATCGAGGTCCGCCAAAGTAATAGAGGACGAGTCGAGCTGGCGAAACTCCACTACCTCGGCGTCGATTTCAGCGGCAAGGTCCGCGCCGGAGATGGTGGGAACCAGGGAACCATCGGCCACGGTGGTGCACGCGATCGTGCCGCCGGTGGCGATCAAAGCAAGTCGGGTCATGCACTCAAGGTTAAAGAAATCTCCGCCCACGCGGCGGGCGCAGCCCGGAAAAGGCTGGTGCAGCTGTAAACTGATGGGAGTTTAGAACCCAGACGTGAGGAGTTAGAAGTGAAATTCCGCAAGTTTAGCGCCGCGTGCCTCGCACTGACCGCGGCCACCGCCCTGGCCGCCTGCTCTTCCGACGACGAGCAGGACGATACCGCCGCCACCAACACCGAGGCGCAGGAATCCGCCTCTTCCGACGGCGATTCCGCCGCCCCAGCGCTGCCGTCCCCGGCGGACCTCAACGCCATCTTGGCCAAGGCCACCGATCCGAACGCCTCTGAGCAGGAAAAGACCGCCACCGTGCAGGGCGGCGAGACCGCACCGGAAATCTTTGACACCATGGCACAGTCCAAGCAGGAATCCGGCGCCGAGTTCGAGGTCGTCGATCCCGTACTTCCGGGCTATGACCCGCAGTCCGTGCTGACCACCGTGAACTTCACTACCGCTGACGGCCAGCAGCAGACCGCTGACCAGGTGGAGTTCGTGTACGAAGATGGCACCTGGAAGCTCTCCAAGGCGTGGGCTTGCACCCTCATCCAAAACACCGTGCCGCCGGAGCAGGTTCCGGAGATGTGCGCGGATACCGGCGCCGGTGCCTCTGCACCCGCCCCGGCACCGGCCGAGGGCGACGCTGCCCCGGCTGAAGGCGACGCCCCGGCTGCCGGCGCCGAGCAAGCCCCAGCTGAGGCCCCCGTAGAAGCCCCGGCCGAGTAATTAGGAAAAGTTCAGCTCCGTCAGGCTCGACTGCACCACGCGCAGCTCCGAGCCGGCGGCGCCATAAATGACCTTCGTGTCGAAAGATACGTCACCGCCCACGGGCAACGGCTTGCTCAGGTCCACCGTGATGTTGCCCTTGGATTGGGTGCTGGAGTCCACAACCTTGAGCTCCTTGTCCTCCAACTCCGTGCCCTGGGCCTGGCCCTCAAAGGACAGCGCGCCTAGCGACGGCCGCTGTTCTACCTCTACGTTGAGCTTGACCTGGTCGCCCTCGATGGAAGCGACCGTATAGCGCGTGGTCTGCAGCAGGGGGGACTCGCCGGTAACGCGCGAATCCACCGTCCAGCTCGCTCCCTTGCCTACCTCCTCGGTGGGGAAAACCACGGGCAGGGCCGTCAGCTTCATAATTGCCTGTTCCACGGAGCCACGGGCTTCATCCGTGGCCTCCTGGGGTGCGGCAAGGCGCAAGGAATTCATCTGGCCGGTATTTTGGCCGCGCCAGCCAAATTGAAATCCCTCGGCCGAGGAGACGTCGGTGTCGCCAGAAGTTTCCGGCGCGCCGGCCGTGACGAAGGCATTGCGGGTGGCCGGCAGCTGATCTTCAACGTCCTCGCTAGCCTTATCTACCTTGGCCGATAGCGGCAGGGTAGTGGTGGTGGATTCGACGTCGGAAGCCTGAAACTTCTCGGCCGCTGACTTTTTGAGCAGGTCCTGCGAAAAACCCTCGGTAACGCGGTAGTTCACGTCCTGCGTGGAGTCGATATCGCGGTATTCCAGGAGCTTTTTCTCCCCAGTGCCGGGATTGTCCACGGTTACGCGTGGGGCGTCGATAGTCAGGCCCACGGGCTGTTCTACCGCGGGTCCCGGCTTTTCATAGGAACACGCCGTAAGCGCTACGGCGGCTGTGGTCAGGGCTGCAAAAACTTTGACTCGAAACACGCTTACCAAAATACCGGACGCTCCCGTTTAGAATAGAGCGGGTGAGTCAAAAACGAAGGAGCAAGACAGGACTTATCGCCGCGGTTGTCATCGCCGTGGCGCTGGTGGACCAAACCGTGAAACAAGTAATGCTCTCCATCCTTACGGAGGGCGAGCCCCTGCCGGTCATTGGGGACTGGTTCCGGTTTACCCTGCTTTTTAACCCTGGCGCCGCCTTTTCCATGGGCGGGGAGGGATCGACGTGGCTTTTTACCACCATCCAGCTGGTCTTTGTGCTCGGCGTGGCCATTGCCGCCCCGCGCATTACCCACTCCGGCCAGGCAGTGGGCCTAGCGCTTATCGCCGGAGGCGCGCTGGGTAATTTCGCCGACCGCATCTTCCGCGCCCCCGGCTTCTGGTTCGGGCACGTGGTGGACTATATTTCGGTCGGCTCTTTCGCCGTGTTCAATATTGCGGACGCGGCCATTACCTGCGGCGTGGTGCTGTTCATCATCGCCATGGTGCTGGAGGAAAGGAAGGCCGAGCATGAATAGGCAGATGCGCAGCTTCCCCATTCCTGAAGGCCTAGAAGGCATGCGTGCCGACGCCGCCCTGGCCAAGCTCCTTGGCCTGTCCCGCAGCGCCACCGCGCAGCTGTGCGCCGAAGGCAGCGTGACCATCGATTCCCAAGAGCTGGGCAAGTCCGAGCGGTTGACCTCCGGCAACGTGGTCTCCGTGCTTTTGCCGGAGCCAGAAAAGCCGTTGCTGCCGCGCGAAGAGCTGGTCGAGGGCATGGACGTGCTTTACGACGATGCCGATATCATCTGTGTGCATAAGCCGGTGGGCGTGGCCGCGCACCCCAGCGTGGGTTGGGACGGGCCGACGGTGATTGGTGGGCTGCGCGCGGCCGGTTATACCGTGGCTTCGTCCGGGCCGACCGAGCGCAAGGGCATCGTGCACCGCCTCGATGTGGGCACCTCTGGCGTGATGGTCGTGGCTTCCTCGGAGCGCGCTTATTCGGCGCTCAAGCATGCTTTTAAGTACCGCAGCGTGAAAAAGACCTACCACGCCGTGGTGCAGGGGCTGCCGGATCCCATCGAGGGCACCGTCGATGCGCCCATCGGCCGCCACCCCAAGTCGGGCTGGAAGTTCGCCGTGCTTGACGACGGCAAAGCGGCTGTCACCCATTACAGCCTCATCGAGGCCTTTCGCGAGGCTAGCCTCATCGAGGTGCACCTGGAGACCGGTCGCACCCACCAGATCCGCGTGCACATGTCTGCCACCGGTCACCCGTGCGTGGGCGACCCAATGTACGGCTCGGATCCCAACTTGGCTAAGCGCCTTGGGCTTCAGCGTCAATGGCTGCACGCGGTAAAGCTCGGCTTTACCCACCCCGGCACCGGCAAGTGGTTCGAGATTGAAGCGCCGTACCCGGCCGATCTCGAGCACGCCTTGGAGGTTCTGCGGGGATGAGGAAGGTCTACCGGCGGCGTCGGCTAGCGGCCCTAGCGGTGCTTGCGGTGCTTTTCCTGGCCGCGCTCGCGCTTTTTGGCACCTTAGGGACCCAGGCTTCTTCGCAGGTGCAAGGAGACCAGCTCGGCCCAGATGGCGAGACGCGCGCGGAGTATATTGCGCGCGTGTCCGGTAGCGACATTCCGGACGCGCCTGCCTACGCCCTTGTCACCTTCGACGAGGATTTGCCACCCGTAGCCGCTGCGGCCGCCGTCGCCGCGGCCCCGCGCATGGATGCCATCCTGATCGGCTCCACCGCCCCCATTGACGTCCCCGAACCCACCGCCGGCGAGGACCGGGCCGCGGTCATCCAACGCGCCTTCGACCGCATCGATGCCTCCTATGGGCAGCGCCCCACCGCGGTGAGCGCCGCCGTGGTGTGGGGGTCGGGCGCCCAGCTTGCCGACGTCGCCTCCACCCCCTCCGTCGCCGCCGTCGAACCCGCGCCCGCGGACGCCGCCTGGGGCAGCTTCGCCATCCGCCCTCCCAGCTAATATCGCCCTCCTGGCCCCTGCGGCGCGCGGTGGCCGCCCAGCGCTTTTAGCATCTAGGGCATGGAACACATTCGGGCTTATATCGCGGCGCTCAACTCGGCGATGGACATCCTCGCCGAGGCCGCCGATGCCTCCGCCGCGGACCTTACCGCCGCTGGCATGCCCGATGCCACGGCTGACACTATTGCGCAGCTCGCGCAGGTCTACTTCGGGACCACCAGCTTTCGCCGCCGCCAACGCCGCGCGGTGGACGGGGCCCGCCGCAACCGGCATTCGCTGCCGACGCTGGAGGTCATCGAAAAGCATGCGCGGCGCGCGCCCACCCAAGCCCGCGCCTGGGCCCTGCGCGCCGAGCTCACCCATATCGCGTGCGATACGCGGGAGATGGAAAGGCGTGCCCGCAAGAAGCTGCGCGAGATGCGCGCGCCGCGCGAACCCAAGCCGGGGGTGCGGTTGCGCCGCCGCGCCGCCGGCAAACCCTGGACGCTGTCCATCACTGGGCCGTCCGCACTCATCGCCGAGTTGCACCAGCATGCCGGTTCGCTTGCCGACGTCACCTCCCTCTTCCGCACCGGTACTGGCGCCGCCGCAACCGTGCGCACCAACGTTGTAGTGCCACTGGATGAGCTGGTTGGCGTAGCCCATGGCAGCGACGATGTGGTGTTGACCATGACCAATGGCGCGCAGATTACGGGTGCTGAATTGGCCCAGCGTGCGCTTGCTGAGGAGGGATTTGTCACCCTGCTCCACCCCGTAGAGGGCCCAGTGAACCTCTATCGCATGCGCCGTGGGGCCACCTGGAAGCAGTTCATGATGGCCGCGGCGGAAAATCCCACTTGCCCGGTCAAGGGATGCAATAAGCCTGCCGATGAGTGCCAGGTCCACCACATTTTCAGCTGGGCCGGCGGCGGGTGGACAAATGCGAAGAACCTCACCACCGCCTGCGCCTATCACAACGGCCGCAATGATGACCATCGCACCGGCCCGCCGCGCAATGGCCGCTTCGAACGCACGGCCCGCGGCGTTCGCTGGGTTAACCCTTGGGATCCGCCCCCACCGGACCTCGTCGATACCGGGCCCACGAATACGACCACCGCGTAGACTAGACCTATGTCCTCACGCCAGCCCTTTTCGCAGTGGATGCCCAACTACAAATTTGGCTATATCGCCGCGTGGGTCGCGGTGGTGGTTTCCGGCATCGCGCTTTTAATCGGCCTTGTCACCGGCGGCACCCCGATGACGCTGGTGTTTTCCGGGATCGTATGTGCCTATGGCATCTTTCTCGTCGTGGTGATGCCGCGCTGGGCGCTGCGCGCAGAAGAAGAACAGGCGGCGCGTCGCCGCGCCCGCGCCGCCCGCGAGGAACTTAGGCGCTCCTAGCCATGCGCACTAAGTCGGCGACGTAGATAGCCACCGCCACGCCGATGATGCCGAAGCCGATCCAGCGGTGCGTCGAGAAGTGCTCGTGGGTGACAAAGAGCGCCCACAGCATCTGCATGATGGGGGTGAGGTATTGGAGCATGCCGATCGTCGATAAGCGCAGCGTCCGTGCGCCCTCCGCAAAGCAGAGAAGCGGCAGCGCGGTAATCAAGCCGGCGCTGACCAACAGCAGCGCGTGGCCGACGCCCTCGCTGGCGAAGGTGCCCTGGCCGCTTGTTTCTAGCCATAGGATGTAGCCCACCGCCAGCGGTGACATCACGAGCGCCTCCGCCGCGACCGAGACGGCCGAGGACACCCGGACCTGCTTTTTGAGCAGCCCATAAAAGCCGAAGCTGAAGGCTAACAACAGCGAAATGTACGGCGCTTGGCCGGTAAAGAACGTCAAGTACAGCACCGCGATGGCCGCAACGCCCACCGCTCCGGCCTGCCACGGGCGGAGCCGCTCTTTCAAAAACACCATGCCGAGGGCGACCGACACTAGGGGATTGATGAAATACCCCAGCGCCGCATCGGCCACGTGGTTGCTATTAATCGCCACCACGTAGGTGCCCCAATTGACCGTGATGAATACACCCGCGGCCGCAAGCCAACCCCACGTACGCTTGTCCATGCGCGCCATTTCGCGCCACCGGCCGCTGAGGAACAAAAATCCCGTGACCAGCACCGCGGTCCACAACACGCGGTGAGCCAAGATTTCCAGTGGCGATGCCGGCAGCAACAGGGGAAAGAACGCGGGGAAAAATCCCCACATGATGTAGGCGGCGAGCGTGTAGAGCATCACAAAATAATAGCCCATTTTGACCGCCCCGCTATGATGAGCCGCATGGCCAAAAACTCCTCCTTCGTCCACCTGCACAACCACACCGAGTTTTCCATGCTGGACGGCATGGCCAAGGTCGATATGCTGGCAGACGAGGTGGTCCGCCAAGAAATGCCGGCCGTCGGCATGACCGACCACGGCAATATGTATGGCTCTGATGCCTTCTACCGCCGCATGACCGGCGCCGGCGTCAAGCCCATCATCGGCATCGAGGCGTATATGGCGCCCGAATCCCGCTTCAATAAAAAGCGCGTGCTGTGGGGCACGCCGGATCAAAAGCGCGACGACGTCTCCGCGTCCGGTGCCTACCTCCACCAAACGATGATCGCGGAGAATGCCACCGGCCTGCGCAACCTCTTTACCTTGTCTTCGCTGGCTTCCTACGAGGGCCAGTTGGGCAAGTGGCCGCGCATGGACGCCGAGCTCATCGCCGAGCATGCCGACGGCATCATCGCCACCACCGGTTGCCCCTCTGGCGACGTCCAGACCCGCCTGCGCCTCGGCCAGTTCAACGAGGCGCTGGAAGCCGCGGCCATGTGGCAGGACATCTACGGCAAGGACAACTTCTTTTTGGAGTTGATGGACCATGGGCTGGACATCGAAAAGCGCACGCGCGATGGCCTACTAGAGATCGGCCGCAAGCTGGACTTGCCGCCGCTGGTGACCAATGACTGCCACTACGTGTTGGAATCCCAGGCGCCGGCGCACGAGGCGATGCTGTGCGTGCAGACCGGCAAGACGTTCATGGACCCGGACCGCTTTAAGTTCGGCGGCACCGGCTACTACATTAAGTCGGCCGCGCAGATGCGCGAGACCTGGGACGATATGATTCCAGACGGCTGCGATAACACCCTGTGGATTGCCGAGCGCGTGCAGGACTACGGCGAGATCTGGGAAGAACACACCCACGATCGCATGCCTATTGCCGACGTCCCTGAGGGCCACACCCCAACCTCCTGGCTCACCCACGAGGTCATGGAGGGCCTGCAAAAGCGCTTCCCCGGCCAGGACGTTCCGGAAGAGTATATCGAGCGCGCCAAGTATGAGATCTCCGTTATTGAGATGAAGGGCTACCCGTCCTACTTCCTCATCGTGGCCGAGCTCATTAAGCACGCGCGCTCCGTGGGCATTCGTGTGGGGCCGGGCCGTGGCTCGGCGGCCGGTGCGCTGGTCGCCTACGCGCTGACCATTACTAATATCGATCCGCTGGAGCACGATCTCCTCTTCGAGCGATTCTTGAACCCTGAGCGCCCGTCCGCACCCGATATCGATATCGACTTCGACGACCGCCGTCGCGGCGAAATGATTACCTATGCGGCCGAGCGCTGGGGCGAGGACAAGGTGGCGCAGGTGATTACCTTCGGCACGGTGAAGACCAAACAGGCCATTAAGGACTCGGCCAAGGTGCACTTTGGCCAGCCTGGCTTCCAGATGGCCGACCGCATCAACGGCGCGCTGCCGCCGGCGATCATGGCCAAGGACATTCCGCTTAAGGGCATCACGGACCCGGACCACGAGCGCTACTCCGAGGCCGCAGAGGTCCGCCAGATGGTGGAATCCGACCCAGACGTGAAGAAGATTTATGACACGGCGCGGGGCTTGGAGGGCGTCGTCAGGCAGGCGGGCGTGCACGCCTGTGCGGTGATTATGGCTTCGGTCCGGCTCATGGACCACATTCCTATGTGGAAGCGCCCGGCCGACGGCGCTTATATCACCGGCTGGGATTACCCAGCCTGCGAGGCCATCGGCCTGCTGAAGATGGACTTTTTGGGCCTGCGCAACCTCACCGTTATCGGCGATGCGATCGAAAACATCAAGCGCAACCGCGGCGAAGAAATCCACTTGGAGCAGCTGCATGCCGACGACCCCAAGGTTTCCAAGGTCTATGACCTGCTCTCGCGCGGCGATACGCTGGGCGTCTTCCAGCTCGACTCCGGCGGCATGCAGGAGCTGCTTAAGCGCATGAAGCCGACCGGATTTAAGGATATTGTGGCCTCCCTTGCGCTCTACCGCCCAGGCCCGATGGGTGTGAACGCCCACTGGGACTACGCGGACCGCAAGAACGGCCGCAAGGAAATCACCCCAATTCACCCGGAGCTGGAAGAGCCGCTCAAGGAAATCCTGGATGAGACCTACGGCCTCATCGTCTACCAGGAGCAGATCATGCGTATCTCGCAAAAGGTCGCCAACTACACGGCCGGCGAGGCAGATGGCTTCCGTAAGGCAATGGGTAAGAAGAAGCCTGAAGTGCTGGCCCAGCAGTACGACAAGTTCTGGGGCGGCATGCAAGAAAATGGCTACTCCAAATCCGCCATGGATGCACTCTGGGGCACCATCGAGCCCTTCGCGTCCTACGCGTTTAACAAGTCCCACGCCGCGGGCTATGGCTTGGTGTCCTTCTGGACGGCCTACCTCAAGGCCTACTACGCACCGGAGTACATGGCCGCGCTGTTGACCTCGGTGGGCGATAAAAAGGATAAGTCCGCCATCTACCTTTCGGACTGCCGCCACCTGGGCATCAAGGTGCTACCGCCGTCCGTCAACGAGTCCGAAGAGGACTTCCAGGCGGTAGGAGAGGATATCCGCTTCGGCATGGGCGCTATCCGCAATGTCGGCTCGGAAGTGGTGGAATCCATCATCAAATCTCGCCACGACAAGGGCGCGTTTACCTCGTTTAGTGATTACCTGGACAAGATCGATCTCGCCGCCTGCACTAAGCGCGTGACAGAAGCGCTGATTAAGGCCGGCGCCTTCGATGACTTGAACCACCCGCGCAAGGGCCTCATGCTCATCCACGAGGACGCGGTGGATGCGGTGCAAACCACCAAGAAGGCCGCGGATAAGGGCCAGTTCGATCTCTTCGCTGGAATCGGCGGGGGAGAAGACGACGCGGCCTCTAACGCCTTTGCCTTGGACATTCCGGAAGACAATTGGGATCGCAAACACGAACTTGCCCTCGAGCGCGAAATGCTGGGCCTGTACGTTTCCGGCCACCCGCTCGATGGCTTCGAGGAGGCGCTGGCCGCGCAGACGGATACCCCGCTGACCAAGATCCTCAACGACGAGGTCCATAACGGCCAAGAGCTCATCATCGGCGGCATCATTTCGGGCGTGGATCGTCGCTTCTCTAAGCGCGATGGCTCGCCGTGGGCCATTGTCACGGTGGAGGACCACAACGGCGCGCAGGTGGAAATCCTGGTATTCAACAAGGTGTACTCGCTCGTCGCCCCGCAGATTGTGGAGGACAATATCATCCTCGCGCGCGTGAACGTGAAGGTTCGCGATGAGCGCCGCTCGCTATTCTGCTCCGATATCCGCGTGCCGGAGCTGGGCCCGGGCGGTGGCGCCGGCCTGCCGCTGCGCCTGACCATGCGCACGGATCAGTGCACCATGGAAAATATTGCCCGCCTCAAGCAGGTCCTGCTCAAAAACCAGGGCGAGTCGGATGTGTACCTCGAGCTTGTCGATGGCTCCGAGTCCACCACCATGATCCTCGGCGACCACCTGCGCGTGGAGCGATCCGGCAACCTCATGGGCGACCTCAAGGCCACCATGGGTGCGGGCATATTAGGCTGAATTTAAACTCGGCGGCGGCAGGCGCCCTCCACTAATCTAGACAGCACAGTCTATAACGATGGAGGAAACCTGATGGTGAACAAGATTCGCACCACCCACGTCGGCTCGCTGCCGCGCACCCCGGAGCTGCTGGAAGCCAACCTGCAGCGCGGGGAGCTGCCGGCCGCGGAGTTTCAGGGGATTTTGGAGGCTGCGGTAGCGGACGTCGTCAAGCGGCAGCTCGATCTCGGACTCGATATCATTAACGAGGGCGAGTACGGCCATATCACCTCTGGCGCGGTGGATTATGGCGCGTGGTGGAATTATTCGTTTAGCCGCCTGGGCGGGTTGACGATGACGGATACCGACCGCTGGGAATCGGCCGAGGTGGTGCGCTCCAAGCCGGGTGAGCCGCGGCTGACGTCGTTTATTGATCGCCGCGACCGCGCGCTGTTCTCTGAGGCCTATAATGACCCGGATTCTGGCATTTTCACCGGCCGCGCCAAGGTGGCGAACCCAGAGTTCACCGGCCCTGTGACCTACATTGGCCAGGACGAGGTCGCCGCTGATGTGCGCCTGCTTGCCGACGCCCTCCCAACCGGCACCCCCGGCTTCATCGCCGCCCTTTCGCCCGGCTCGGCAGCGCGCCTGACCAACCGCTACTACGACGATGAGCATGAGCTGCTTGCCGACGTCGGCCGCGCTATGCGCACCGAATATCAGGCCATCACCGATGCTGGGCTGACTGTGCAATTCGACGCACCCGACCTGGCCGAGGCTTGGGACCAAATCAACCCGGAGCCGTCGGTGGAAGACTTCCGCGGTTTCATTCGCGAGCGCATCGATGTGCTCAATGACTCCATCTCTGGCCTGCCCAAGGAACAAACGCGCCTGCATATCTGCTGGGGCTCCTGGCACGGCCCGCACGTTACCGACGTGCCCTTTGCGGATATCGTCGAGGAAATCCTGCGTGCCGAGGTCGGCGGTTTCTCCTTCGAGGCCGCTTCGCCGCGCCACGCGCATGAGTGGCGCGTGTGGCAGGACCATGCGCTGCCGGAAGGCACTGTGATTTACCCGGGCGTGGTCTCTCACTCCACCAACGCGGTAGAGCATCCGCGCCTCGTGGCCGATCGCATCATCCAATTCGCCGAGGTGGTCGGCCCAGAAAACGTCATCGCGTCGACTGACTGCGGCTTGGGCGGCCGCCTGCACCCCCAGATTGCTTGGGCGAAGTTGCAGTCCTTGGTCGAGGGCGCGGAGATTGCTACCCGAGAACTCTTCTAAAACGCATAAAGCCGCTCCGGAGTTCCGGAGCGGCTCAATTATCTAGTGCTTAGAAGCGCACGCCCAACTGCTTGAGGGCATTCTTCATCGGCTCCAGCACAGCGGGGTTCACCTTGGCAACCATGGTGAAGGCCTGCAGCAGCGCGGCAACGAGGCTGGTAGCCACGGTAACCCAGCTCATGACCTCGAGGAACTTCTCTGGGGAGGAAGAACCCCAGATGGGAAGCTTCTTGAGCGCCTCGATCTGGTGCGCCTCTGCCTCCTCGGCCACGCAGTCCGGCTCCTTCGGCATTCCGGAAGAGCCGTAGCCGTTAGCCAGGCCCTGCATGAGCTCCTGCGGGGTGCGGGCGGAAGATCCGAGCTCGCCGCTCTCAATCTTCTTGAGGTGCTCTTCCTTGGCGTTGTCGACCTCGGCCTGGCATTCAGCCGAAATCTCCTTCGGCTTATCTTCTGCGGCAGAAGCGGTTGCTGGTGCAACGAGGCCCGCTACCACGGCGGTGGCGGCGACGAGCGAAGTGCTGAGACGGTTGCGCATGGTTCTCCTTTAGAGTGAGAGGTATTAGCCTCAAATAATTTAGCAGCTAAATCTCGGAAGATCTATGGCAAAAGCTTGCGCACCTGCGCCGGCAACAGCGCATAGAACTCGTCGACGGTCTTCGGCAGGAAGCCCAGCGCCCCGCCAATCAGGGCGCCAAGACCTACCAAACCAGCCACGATGCCCACGCCGGCAGCGACGCTGCTGCCGTTGCTGCTGTTGCTGGAACCGTCGGAGCTGCCGGATGCGGCAGGGGAGTCGGCGTTGTCGGAGGCGTCGGCGAGCAGGTCTTTGACGGAGAACACGGTGGTGGTGCCGGATACCTCGTTGCCGGCGATGAGGAGCGCGTCATCGCTAGGGGAGTCGGCGGCGGGAACGAAGGCTAGGCCCTCTGGTCCGAGGTCGCCGGCCTTGGTGGTGGCAGCGACATCGTCCTCGTCGTAGCCAACGGAGAAATCGCGATTGTTGACGTAGGTGACAAACTTTGCCTCGGCGGGGGTGGTTACGTCGTAGACAAAGATGCCGCCCACTCGCTCTGCGCCGATGAAGGCATAGGTGCGATCGCCAACCTTGCCGATGGTCAAGGCTTCTGGCTCTGGTCCCTTGTTATCGGAGCGGTCATCGAAATCCGGATCCTCGTTATCAGCGTTGAAGTTCAGGCCGGGCATATCCTTGGTGATGTTCTCGAAGTCCGCACCGGAGTCGAAGACGACGTTGCCTTCGGCGTCGTAGATGCTAAAAGAGCGCGAGCCATAGGAATACAGGCCGTCGAAGCATTCCTTTTCTTCGTTCCAGCCAGAAGCGTTGGAGAGCTTGAGGTTGCCGGCGACCTTCTTATCCTCAATGACCTCGGGAAGCTCGAGGTCATCGCAGACCTTGCCGTCCTTTACTAGGTCCTTGAGCTCTACTTCGTCGGTATAGCCGCCCCATTCACGGGCATCGCCTTCGTTGGCGGTGGCGAAATAGGTCTGGCCTTCAGTCTCGAAAGCGCCGATGGAGTCCGGCATGGACAGGCCCTTGACCGGAATGGTGCGCAGCTCCGCGGCGTCATCCTTATTGGACGGATCCAGCGGCACCTGGGAGTGGTCTGCGATATGAGCGGGGATTAACTTTTCTACGGTGGCGGATTCGATATCGATGACCGCGATGGCGTTGTTTTCCTGCAGCGTGGCGTAGGCCTTGCCGCCCGCGGAGGAGATGTACTCCGGCTCGAAGTCCCGCGAGGGCAGGTTGTGGTGCGCGGAGGGGCCGAAGACACGGATCGAGGGGTCGAGGTCGGCGGTGTCAAAGGCGGTGAAATCGGCCGTGTGGACGTCGCCAAGCGCGGGCGCTGCGACGTCCTCGGGCAGGCTGATGACGGAAATGGAGCCCTCTGGGTCCTTGAGGTAGGCGGTGCCCTCGGCGTTGAGGGCGTCGGAAGGCTCGCCCTCGTTGGCAACCAGCGCGTGGCGGCCGTCGGCGGTGAGGTGCACGTTATCGGGCAGGGCGCCAACGCCTACGCGCCCAAGCTCCTCGCCGGTTTCGGCGTTGAAGAACAGCGCCTCGCCGTTGTCGGTTTTGTCCGCCTGCTGTACCGCGGCGACGGCCAGGCCATCGGGGCGCACGGCCACGGAGTTGATTTCCTTGTCCCCGCCGGCGGAGAGGGCGCCGACCTTGCGCGGCTGAGTGGGATCGGAGGCGTCCAGGATATCGACCTCGCCAGAGCGCGCATTGACGGTGAGGATGCGCTGGGACGCAGCGTGGTAGGCGACGATTTCGGCGGCGGATTTGCCCAGCACGCCGGATTCATGGGAACCGATGGGAGTCAGCTGCAGTGCCGCGTTGGGGGCGGAGTGCTCCAGCACGTTATCCACGATGTGGGCGTGGGCGGCCGGGGCACAGGCGAGGACGAGCGAGGAGGTAACGCAGAGAGAGATGCGCTTGAGCATAAGTATTCCTTTCTTGTGGTTATGTCCACTATTGCTGATGGAGGTAACGCTGCAACTAAAGGACAGTGAATTTCCAGTGAATGGGTAGACTGTCAAGACATGACTGATTCGACCATCCATGCATCCGATATCCAGCAGGCGCAGGCGCGGATTAGCTCGGAAATCGCCCCGACTCCGCTGCAATACTGCGCTCGGCTGTCGGCCGAGACGGGCTGCGAGGTCTATCTCAAGCGGGAGGATCTGCAGGACGTGCGCTCCTATAAGATTCGCGGCGCGTTAAACGGTATGTCGAATGTTCCCCAAGAGGAGCGCGGCCGGGGAATTGTTACGGCCTCGGCCGGCAATCACGCGCAGGGCGTGGCCTATGCCTGCCGCACGATGGGCATTGCCGGCAAGATTTTTGTGCCGGAGCCCACGCCGATGCAAAAGCGCGACCGCATCCTGGTCCATGGCGGCGACCAGGTGGAACTGGTGGTGGTCGGCGCCAACTTCGATGAGGCAGCCGCGGCGGCGCATGCCGACGCCGCCGAGCGCGACGCCACCTTCATCGAGCCCTTCGACGCCCGCGATACCATCACCGGGCAAGGCACGGTCGCGGCGGAGGTTCTGGCGCAGCTTTCGGCCAAGGGCAAGTCGCTCGATACCATCGTCGTTCCTGTGGGTGGCGGCGGCCTGATTTCTGGCATCACCTCCTATGTGGCGGATATGGCGCCGCAGACTCGGGTGGTGGGCATGGAGCCGGAGGGGGCGGCGTCGCTAAGAGCGGCGTTTGACCACGGCGGCCCGGTGACGCTGGAGGAGGTCGACCCCTTCGTGGATGGCGCGGCCGTCAAGCGCCTAGGCGCGCTGCCCTATGAGATTTTGCAGGCCAATCGCGAGCGCCTGAGCTTCGACACCGTGTCCGAGGGCGCGGTGTGCACGGACCTGCTCAACCTGTATCAAAATGAGGGCATCATTGCGGAGCCGGCCGGTGCGCTGTCGGTGGCGGGCCTGCACCAATTGGACCTGGAACCGGGCGCGACGGTGGTGTGCGTAATTTCCGGCGGCAATAACGATGTGCTGCGCTACGCCGAAATCATGGAGCGCTCCCTGGTCCACCGCGGCCTGAAGCATTATTTCCTGGTGAATTTCCCGCAGGAGCCGGGCCAGTTGCGCCATTTCTTGCACCAGATTTTGGGCCCGACCGATGACATCACGCTCTTTGAGTACCTCAAACGCAATAACCGCGAGACGGGCGCTGCGCTGGTGGGCCTGCAGCTTAGCCGTGCCGAGGATCTCCAGGGCCTGCTAGAGCGCATGGGAGAATCCAAGATTTCGGTGCAGTACCTTAAGCCCGGCACCCCCGAGTACGAATTCCTCGTGGCCTAATGCAGAATTCTTATCGTCGCCCAGTAGGCCAGGTCGAACACGAAATTGAAATTAAGCGCTCCCGGTTTATTACCTTGATTGGTCGCGTCACCAATGAGGAAGAGGCTCGCGCGTTTATCGACGCCGCCCGCAGCCGCTTTCCCGACGCCCGCCACCACTGTTCCGCCTACGTCTATCACGTTGATGGTGCGTACCCGGTGGAGCGCTCTTCCGATGACGGCGAGCCCTCCGGTACGGCCGGAAAGCCGATGCTGGACGTGGTGAAGGGCTCCGGCATGCTCGATGTGTGCGCGGTGGTCGTGCGCTACTTCGGCGGCATCAAGTTGGGCGCTGGCGGGTTAGTGCACGCCTATGGTGGTGCGGTGAGCGAGACTATGGAGAAGGTGCGCGCAGTAACTAGGGCGCGCCGGGAGCTTTATGCCGTGGAGTGCCCACATGCGACGGCCGGGCGGGTAGAGGCGGACCTGCGCGGGCGCGGCTTTGAGATAATCGATACCGCCTATGCGGCCGCGGTAACCTTTACGCTGGCCGTGCGCCCAGGCGGGCTGGACGAGCTGGAAGCTACGCTGGCAGCGATCTCGCAGGGCCAGCTCGAAGCGGCAGAGGCGGGCAGCGCGTGGGTTGAGGTAGGATCCTGACCATGACTATGCAGCAACGACCGAATAACCCCATTGCGCAGCGCAAGCAGCAGGTGCGCAAGCACTCCCGCAACGCCGTCGTATGCGTGGCCGGCGGCCTCGGTGTGGGCGCAGTGCTGGGTGTGCTATCGGCGGCTAGTTTCTGGGCCTGGATGTTGGTGGGCGCCATCGTCGCCGTGGTTGGTGGCGGCTATAACTGGCTGAAGATCCAGAAAATCGTCAACGAGAACCACAACCAGTACTAGATGCCGGCACCGCAACCTAGCGGCCGCCCCGTCAGGATCGATGCCTGGGTGTGGGCCGTTCGCATGTTTAAAACCCGATCCGCGGCCGCGACCGCCGTGCGCGCTGGGCACGTGAAGATCAACGGCGAGGCCGTCAAGCCTTCCCAACAGGTGGTGCCTGGCGACCGCGTGCGCGTATGGCGCAACCACCACGAGCATGACCTCGAGGTTTTAGCGACCGTCGCCAAGCGCGTTGGCGCACCCGTCGCGCGCACCTGCTACACGGACCATGCGCCACCGCCGCCGCCTAAGGAGTTTATGCCGTCGGTTCCCGTGCGCCCGCGCGGTGCCGGCCGGCCGACGAAGAAGGAACGCCGCGACATGGAGAAATTCCGCGGCGGTTTCCGGTAAGTTACCGAAACATACTGCGCGGCTAGTGGGCGGCGCGTAGCGCTTTCAGGCGCGCAGTAAGCCGCCGCTTGCGGCCCGGGCGGTCGCCGGATTCGGCGGTGGCCTCGATGTGTTGTTTGCCAAATTTGTTGAGCAGGAGGTCGTCGATAAGCCGCACCTGGCCGGGGCGGAAACGGTAGCGCATGGCGTCGTGGACGTGGGCAATGGCGGTGTCATCCAGCAGCTGCTCAAGTTGGCCCAAGTGGCGCACGCCGTTTTGCTCCAATAGCTCCGCAAGGAATCGGTAGTGCTCCGAGCGCGAGAGCGGGAAGCGGTTGCCCAAGATGATGGCGAGCACGCCCGGCAGGGTCTCGGCGGTAAGCTCGACGTCCTTGTCGGTTTCTGTATCGGGGGCCTTGAGGGCGGCGATCTCATCGAATTGCTGGTCGGCGAGCTCGATAAGCCCGGCGGCCAAGGTAAAGAGACGATCTACCTCAGGTGACGGTGGGTTCGGTCCTTGCTTATAGCGGATATCGTGCTCAAACTCCGCCCACGCGTGCTGCAGGACGGTGCGAATTTGCACCTCAAAGGTCCATCCCACGTAGGCGGCGAGCTCTTCCATCGCAGCCGCGCTATCTTCGGTCACGGTAAGCACCAGGTGGTGGGAGCCGTAGCCAAAGCCACCAGAGATGCGAGTTTCGGCCGCCTTGTCTACGGAGCGTTCAACCTTAAAGGATTCACCGAAAACGTCTAGCGCCTCTGGAATTGCGGTGGAGTGATACAGGGTGACGCGCACTCCCATGACGTCGTGAATCTCGTCCCACGGCTGGGGATAGACAAACTCGCCGTTCTCGCGGCGCTTTTTGGCCTTCGCCTTCAGCGAGGGCCAGGTTTTGACGCGGGTAGACACGCGGTCAAAGATGATGCCGGCGTCATTGAGGAGGTCCTCGATGGCGGTGCGGAAGTCCACCGCGGCGGTGGGGTGGCTGCGCGCCCAGTCGTGGTACTGGTTGCTTAGCCGCGACATCCTACTTTCCGGCATGGTGCTCCTTTCATAACTCCCGCGGGAATCCGTTAGACCATACTAGCGGGCGTGGGTGGAGCACGGTGCGATGGCGGGGTACGCGCGCTACGGCATCGGCGGCCAGCTGGCGGGCATAGGTATCCGGCAGGTGGGCAAAGGCAAAGAGCGTGGCGGAGTCCGGAACTAGGTAGGTCAGGGAGTGCGATCGCAGGAGTCGGCGCATGTGCTTGTCCAGCACGGTAAAGGTCTCCGGGTGGGCAATCCAGGAGGAAATCGGTGCGCCGTGGGAGCGGACTTGCAAGCCACCGAAACGGGCGGCGGAAGGCAGCGCGCAGGCGGCGGGGCGGGTCCAAAAACGCAACCCTTGCGAATCGAGGGCGGCGCGCTGCAGGTTATGGGAGGCGTGGTTCCATGCTCGGCGCGCGGAGATATCCATGTCCGCGAGGCCGCGGTGGCTGAGCCGGCGAAAAGTCTGCTTGCCGGGAAAGACCAGCGCCATGGACAGGCTGGGGGAGAGCTGGATGGTGGCGAGGGAGTCGCAGAAGCCGTCGTCGGAAAGCCGCTGCTCTTTCAGCCAGGAACGGGCAAAGAGCGCAGGCAGCAGGTTTGCTGTGGTGGGACGAGGCGGGCGCAGGGCGACGGTCACGGCGGGTTCTCCAGTGGCGGTAGGGTGCGGTCGCCTTTATTGGACTGGAGAAACCGCCGTTTGGTTCCCTGGGTGGGCCTAGAAGGGCGGCTCTGCGTCGAGCTGCAGCTCAGCAAAGAGCTTATCGGCCGGCCAGATGTCGATTTCTTGGCCCTTGGCCTGCAGCTCCTCCGCGCGCTTTTCCTTGGAGGTTTTCTTGGCCCATTCGCCCACGATGAGCAGGGTGGACTTTCTGGTGACGTTCTTTGCCACTTGGCCGCCGCGCTCGGCGATGCCCTGCCACAGCACGCCCTTATCGTAGGGCTCAAAATCACCGGTGAGGGTGACATGCTGGCCGTAGAGTGCGCCTTCCGGGTCGGCGTCTGGGTTGGGCTCTGGGATAGTGTCTGGCGTGGCAACGGCCTGCCAGGGGGCAGGACCGCTGGGCTTCTTTTTCTTGGCACCGGCTGCGCGGGTCTGGTCGCGGAAGTCAGTCCCTGCGCCGAGGTCCGCGCCGGAGGTGGGGGCGGTGTGGGCGCGCAGGACGGGCAGAATGGCCTCGGAATCGAGGCGGCCCAAGGTGAATTCGCGTGCGGTGAATAGATCGCGGATGCTGCCGGTGTGCCGGAAGCGCTCGGCCAAACGGGCGATGATTTCGCCGGCCGCACGAGCATCCTCGGTGGCGTCGTGGTGGCTGAAGTCCGGCGCAGACAGGTGGGCGGCGACGGTGGGCAGCTTGTGGTTGCGCACCGAAATAACCTTGGCCTTGGAAGCGTCGCGGGACAGTGCGAGAGAGCAGGCCAGCGGCACGGTGGGCACCTCGGCACCGGCAGTAAGCAAACCGGTGCGCAGCGCGGTGGAATCGAACTGGGCGTTGTGGGCGACAAGCACGTCGCCGCCGAGGAAATCGAAGAGCTCCTTGGCGACGTCGGCAAAAGCCGGCGCTCCTTTCACATCGTCCGCGGTAATGCCGTGGATGGAGACGTTGATATCGGCAAAGTGCTCTAGGCCTGGTGGAGGAGTGCACAGCCAGGACCGGGAGTCGGTCTCCTGGCCGTCGCGGAAGCGCACCGCGCCAATTTGGCAGATAGAGCCCCAGTTGTCGTTGGCCGTTTCCACGTCCACGGCAGTGAAATCAAGGCCGGGGATGGTGGCGGCGGAAGAGGGTGCTTCGCCCCGCTGTGCGGCGGAAATGGCGCGGGCGACTGCCTGCGGGTCTTGGTGCGGGGCGAAGGCGATAGTGCCGGCGGCGCCCAGGTCGAGGGCGCCGAAGCCGGTGGCAGTCGGTTCACTCACGCGCACGGTGTCGATGGACTCAAGCGGGATATCCTGCGTGGCGGAGGCGCCGAGGCTGGTAGCCAGCAGGGTGCGGTGGAGCACGAGTTTATCCGCTGTGACATCGATGAGTGCGCCGTGCGCGGGAAATGACACGAGGGGCCTTTCTCTAGGAATCGAAAACGGGCGGTTCAATCTGACGCAGAATCAGCGTTGAACGCGGCTGCACCGTGATCGTACCCTCTGCCTCAATGAGGGTTTCCTCCGCGGGGTAGCCGCCGGAATCGGCGGTATCGACCATCAGCCGCCACGTGGCGCCGAGATCCTTGGTGGGCAGGGTGAACTCGATTTCGCCGTCGTGGGAGTTGAAGATCATGATGAAGGAATCATCGGTGATGCGCTCGCCGCGGGCGGTCGTTTCCGTAATCGCATTGCCATTGAGGTAGACCATGAGGGCGCGGCCGAAGTCGTGGTCCCAGTCGTCCTGGGTCATCAGGCGGCCCGAAGGAACCAGCCAGGCGATATCGCGTTCCTTGACGTCCGCGCCGAGCGGGCCGCCGGCGAGGAAACGCTTGCGGCGGAAGACGGGGTGGTGGTTGCGAATGGACAGCACGCGCTTGGTAAAGCCCAGCATTGCGGCGGATTTTTCTTCCTCCAGCATGGACCAGTCCATCCACGACAGCTCGTTGTCCTGGCAGTAGACGTTATTATTTCCGTCCTGCGTGCGGCCGAATTCATCGCCGTGCGAAAGCATAGGAGTGCCCTGGGAGAGCAGGAGAGTGGTCAGGAAGTTGCGGGCCTGGCGGCGGCGCAGCTTGCGGATATCGTCGTTATCGGTGGGGCCTTCCTCGCCACAGTTCCAGGAGCGGTTGAAAGATTCGCCGTCGCGGTTGTCCTCGCCATTGGCCTCGTTGTGCTTGTCGTTATAGGAAACAAGATCGCGCAGGGTAAAGCCATCGTGAGCGGTGATGAAGTTGATGGAGGCGGTGGGGCGGCGGTCATTATCGGCATAGAGATCCGAAGAGCCGGTCAAGCGGGAGGCGAATTCACCCAGGGTAGCGGGCTCGCCGCGCCAGAAATCGCGCACGGTATCGCGGTACTTGCCGTTCCATTCGCTCCAAATCGGCGGGAAATTGCCCACTTGGTAGCCATCGTGGCCGATGTCCCAGGGCTCGGCGATGAGCTTAACCTGGCTGACAATGGGATCTTGCTGTACTAGGTCGAAGAAAGTAGCGAGCTTATCGACGTCGTCAAGCTCCCGCGCCAACGTCGCCGCCAGGTCGAAGCGGAAGCCATCGACGCGCATCTCCGTAACCCAGTAGCGCAGCGAATCCATAATCAGCTGCAGCGAGTGCGGGTGGCGGACATTGAGGGAATTGCCGGTGCCGGTGTAATCCATGTAGTGGGCCTCATCGCCCTCGACGAGGCGATAGTAGGCGCCATTGTCGATGCCGCGGAAGGCAATGGTCGGGCCCATGTGATTGCCCTCGGCGGTGTGGTTATAAACCACGTCGAGGATGACCTCGATGCCGGCCTCGTGGAAGGCGCGAACCATGGTCTTGAATTCGGAGACCACCTCGCCCGGCTTCTTGGCAAAGGCATAGTCATGGTGCGGGGCGAAAAAGCCGAAGGTGTTATAGCCCCAGTAGTTGCGCAGCCCCAGGTTGCGCAGACGATCGTCCTGCAGGAATTGGTGGACGGGCATGAGCTCAACGGTGGTAACGCCAAGCTCTTTGAAGTAGTTAATGACGGCGGGATGGGCCATGCCGGCATACGTGCCGCGGAGCTCTTCCGGCACGTCCGGATGGGTCATGGTCATGCCCTTGACATGGGTTTCGTAGATAACCTTTTCGTTATCGGGAATATGGGGGCGGTGGTCGCTGCGCCAGTCAAAGAAGGGGTTGATGACCACAGACAGCATGGTGTGGCCCAGCGAGTCTTCTTCGTTGCGGCCGGTGCCGGGTTCCTCAGCATGGATGTCATAGGAGTAGAGGGAAGCATCGCCGTCGAATTCGCCGTCGAACGCCCGGGCATAGGGGTCTACAAGGAGCTTGGAAGGGTCGCAGCGCAGGCCGTTTTCTGGTTCATAGGGGCCATAGACGCGGTAGCCGTAGCGCTGGCCAGGGGTGACATTGGGGAGGTAAATATGCCACACATGGGCGGTGACCTCCGACATTTCGATGCGTTCCTCGGTGCCTTCTTTGTCGATGAGGCAGAGCTCGACCTTGTCGGCTACCTCGGAAAACAGAGCAAAGTTGGTGCCGGATCCGTCAAAAGTGGATCCCAGCGGGGTGGGTTTGCCAGGCCAGATTTGGCGGCCGTAGCGCTCGGTGGGCGTGGGGACTGCGTCCATGGCGGGAGTGTTCATGCCCACGAGCATAACCACTTTCTAGGCGCCGGCGCCGTGTGTAAGTCCAGCGTTAATAATGCGTACGCCGCGAATGAGGTCTGCGCGATAGTCTGCGGCGGGAGTCTCGCCGGTGGTTTCTGCAAGCTGGCGTTGGGACTGTTCCATCAAGGTGGCGCCGAGCACGAGGTGAATGGCGGAGAGCGCGGCAGCGCGGTGGGCGCTGTCGGCAGCGAGGGTGCTGCGCGTGGCGGCAGCGGTGAAGGCCGCCAAGAGGCGGTCCCAGGCAGGAGCCTGCGGGAGGGAGAGGCCGGCAATGACTACCTCGGCGCCGTCGCGGCGGGCGAGCAGCAAATCACGAAGATTGAGGCTGATATCCTCGAGCGACTCCCCAGAAACGGGGGAGGTAATGTCTTCCGCTAGGGCTGCAATGAGCGCTTGCTTATTGGCAATGTGCCAGTAGAGCGCGCCGGGGGCGACGCCGAGGGAGGAAGCAACGCGGCGCATGGTGACGTCGCCAAGCCCGTAGGTATCAAGCAGGGAAAGAGCGGCGTCGATAATACTCTCGCGGTTTATGTGCACCTTGGCAATTGTACGGACTTGGCCGGGCGGGACGGTAGTTCACAGGTTCTTTTAACGGAGTCTCAATGTCATTTCCATCGTCGGGTTGTTAGTATTGCGAAGACAAATAAGAGGCCGCCCTTGGGGTGGCTTCACATTCGCAAGATTGATTCAGGAGCTTTCCCTTGTCCTTTTTGACCCCTGCAAAGAAGTCCCTCATCGCAGTTGCGCTGGTTACCCCGCTGGCTTTGGCTGCGTGTGGTTCGGATGACAATGACGATTCCAAGAAGGCTGCCGCCACCACGGCATCCAAGTCTTCTGAGGATAAGTCTGCAGATAAATCCGAGGACAAAGATGCCGATAAGTCCAAGGACAAGGACAAAGACAAAGACAAAGATAAGGACAAGGAAAAAGAAAAGGATCAGAATAAGGACGGCGAAAACAAGGACGCCGCCGCAGGCGCAGAAGGCCAGGAGGGCGAGGACGGCGCTGGCGAGGGGCCAGATCAGCTGGCTAACCCGCTGAACAATGGTGAAGATCCTTTCGCTGGCGCGAAGGATATCAAGCCGATCGAAGGCGGCCAGGACGCTAATGATGGCGATAAGCAGGCCATCGAGCAGCTGGTTCGCGGCCAGCACGAGATCGATAACGTGAAGGAATACTTCAACTACATGCCGCAGCACGCCTGCCAGGCAGTCCGCGATGAGCAGTCCCAGGAGTTCGGCCAGTACCAGCAGTACGTCGATAGCCTGCCGAACCAGTCCTTCGCCGAGTATGCCAACACCATGCGCCAGCAGGGCGGTGGCAACGCCGAGGTAGAGAAGTTCGCTAGCCAGTTGGAGTCCATCCCGCAGTCGACCAAGCTGCAGTCCGTCAACGACGTTGTGGTCAATGGCGACGATGCTTCTGCAACCGTGAGCGTGTCCAACTCCGAGGGCACCGAGACCTCCACGGTCCGCTTCCGTCGAGAGAACGGCAACTGGACCTTCTGTAACTAAGTTGGCTCAGTTAAAGCGCCGGTTACCCCGCACCCTAGGTTTTGGTGCGGGGTTACTCGCGTGTGCGCTCCTGGTGTATGGCGTGGCCGGTGCGCTGTGGGGGCTTTTCCGGCCGACGCTTACCGGCCATGAGGTAGACGATGGTGGCTATGCCATCGATGCGATGGGAAGCGTTCAGTTCATCGCCTTTATTACCTTTGCCCTCATTACCGGCCTGCTTGGTTTGTTCTTGGGGTTGGGCGCGTATCTCCGCCGGCAGGGGCGGGGCTTGTCGATGCTCCTGTGGGTCGGCGTGTGTGCCCTGGCTGGGGCGGCGTCGTTTTATGTCTTTGGCGGGGTCACCGCCACGCATCCGCCAGAAAACCCAGGGGAAGTCGTAGAGTTTGCGCCGAATTTCTCCCCGGCTATCTCGTGGGCGGTAGCGCCCTTTATGGCGATGTTTGCCTATTGGTCCACGGCCTTTGTCAGCGCCGATGAAGATTGGTGATGTGCGCGTCTAGGGCCATTCGACGGGGGAGGCGCCGGTTACTTCGTGCGCGATGTCATCGATGCCGTGCAGGATGTGCTTGAGTCCGCGGCCGATGGCGCTAAATAGTTGCGGCCGGGTAAGTCCCGCGGCGGTAATGGTGGCGGCATCCATCCGCACTTGTAGGCCCTCGGAGGTGTGGTGGCAAAATGCCACGGCGCCGTGGTGGGCGCGATTCCAGTCATTGCAAATGAGAAAAAGCCGGGTAAATTCCGCCTCGTCCAGGCTGGGGTCCCAATGCCCCTTGATAATGAGGCTGGGGCCATTGTCCAGTGCAAAGGCGAAAAGGACATCATTGACCCAGGCGTAGATGGCGGTGGCCCCGTCGCTTTGGAAGCGCTGGATGCCAATAAGCGGCAGGATCTCGGACAGGCTGTCGAGGGTGAAGGGTTCCAAGGGGGCGTCGGCAAGCGGGGCAAGCTCCGGTGAGGCTTCGCGCACGAGGCCGGGATGGGATTGGGCGAGCAGATCCATGAGGACCTCCGCGTTGCGTAGCGCCGGTAGGAGGAATGCCGCGAGCTGTTCGCGGCTGGGGGAGGTATCGGCCGGCAGATAGCTATGACCGGAAACGCTCACGCAGTCAGGCTGGTCATAATCAACCACGACGGCCGGGGAGAGGCAATCGTGATTCCACTCATTGGCTAGGTGTGCGAGCTCGGAGATCTCGCTGAGATCAACGCCTCCGCGGGGGCTGGTGTGCAGGTGGAGCACCGGTTCTTCCAACTGGTCTATAAAGATGAAGGTGGAGCCACCGGCCGCATGCGGAACGAGAAGCTCGCCCGTAGGCAGAGCCCAGCAGGACACGTCATTATCGCGGGCAATGGTGCGGGCATGCGAGAGCAGAAGAGAGGGTTCAATCTCGCTCATCGCTGCCACCACCTTAAAGCTGTGTTGACACCGAGTCTATAGCCCAAACCGGCCCCCTCGCTGGCGTTTGGCCATTAGGATATTGGTTTAATAACAGAAATCCGATTGGCAAAAAGGGGATCCGGGAATGCTCCGCACCATCGATTTGCGTGGCCAAGAGCTGCGCCCCGCCCAGCTGCGGCGAGTTTTGCCGCGCGGTGACACCGACGTCGCCGCCGTGGTGGACAAGGTGGCGCCGCTGGTTCATCGAGTACGTCAAGAAGGCGCTGCGGCGGCCTTGGACTTTGGCGAGCAATTCGATGGCGTGCGCCCAACCCACCTGCGGGTGCCCCAAGCGGAGTTGGAGAAGGCCGCTTCCGGCCTAGACCCGCAGGTGCGCCAAGCGATTGAGGTTTCCATTGAGAGGGTTCGCAAGGTTCACGCCGAGCAGAAACCGGCCGCGCACACCACCGAGCTAGCACCAGGTGCCACGGTGACCGATGTCTTTCGCCCCATCGAGCGCGTTGGGCTATACGTGCCGGGAGGCAAGGCGGTCTATCCGTCCTCGGTAATCATGAACGCCGTGCCAGCGCAGGCGGCCGGCGCGGAAAGCTTGGTGGTAGCCTCACCGCCACAAAAAGAGTCCGGCGGCCTGCCGCACCCCACGGTGCTGGCCGTGTGCCAGATGCTCGGCGTAGATGAGGTCTGGGCGGTAGGAGGCGGCCAAGCCATCGCGCTGATGGCCTACGGTGATGATGACGCCGAACTAGCCCCGGTGGACATGATCACCGGACCAGGAAATATCTTCGTCACCGCGGCCAAGCGGTTGGTGCGCGGCGTGGTGGGCACCGATGCTGAGGCCGGGCCGACCGAAATCGCCATTATCGCTGATGACACCGCGAATCCGGTGTATGTGGCCTATGATCTCATCTCCCAGGCCGAGCATGATCCGATGGCCGCGAGTGTGCTCATTACGGCATCTCCAAGCCTGGCTCAGCGTGTGAAGGAGGAGGTAGAAGCGCGCCACGGCGCCACTGCACATGCGCAGCGGACGGCCGAAGCTCTAGGCGGCGAGCAATCCGGAATTGTGTTGGTCGATTCCCTGGATGCAGCGGTGGCGGTGGCCAATGCCTATGCCGCTGAGCACCTGGAAATCCACACCGCAGAGCCCGGCGCGGTGGCCGAGCGCATTAAGCACGCCGGTGCCATCTTTGTAGGGCACTTTGCTCCAGTGCCGCTGGGAGATTACGCGGCCGGCTCCAATCACGTATTGCCCACTTCCGGTACGGCGCGCTTTTCTGCCGGCCTTTCTACCCATACCTTTATGCGGCCGGTCAACCTTATTGATTATGACCGAGCTGCGTTGGAAGAGATTGCCCCGCACGTTATCGCTTTTGCGGAGGCCGAGGGGCTACCCGCCCACGGTGAGGCTATCCGCGCCCGATTCGAGGAGAATTAAATGACGCACTTGAATGATCTTCCCCTGCGCGAGGAGCTGCGCGGCAAGTCCGCCTATGGGGCGCCGCAGCTCCACGTGGCCTACCAGCTCAATACCAACGAAAATCCCTATCCTCCCTCGCAGGCGCTAGTGGATGACCTGGTGGCGGAGACCCAGCGCCTTGCCACCACACTCAATCGCTATCCGGAGCGCGATGCGGTGGAGCTGCGCCAGGCCCTAGCGGCTTATATCACTGAGCAAACCGGCGTGCGCGTGGGCTATGCGCAGGTGTGGGCGGCCAATGGCTCGAATGAGATTTTGCAGCAGCTGTTGCAGGCATTCGGCGGTCCGGGCCGCAGTGTGCTCGGTTTCACCCCGTCTTATTCCATGCACCCTATCCTCGCGGACGGCACCCATACGCAGTTTGTGGAATGCCCGCGCGATGAGAATTTCCGCATTGATATGGACCGGGCGCTCGCAGCCGTGGCGCAGCACCAGCCGGATATCATCTTTGTGACTACGCCGAATAACCCCACCGGTGGGGTAACTAGCGTGGACGATATTGCCGCGCTTGCCGACGCCGCCCCTGGCATCCTCATCGTCGATGAAGCTTATGGCGAATTTTCTTACTCGCCATCTGCGGTGACGCTGCTGGAGAAATACCCCACGAAGCTGGTGGTCTCGCGCACCATGTCTAAGGCCTTCGATTTTGCCGGCGGCCGCCTCGGTTATTTCGTGGCGGACCCGGCCTTTGTGGAGGCCGTGATGCTGGTGCGCTTGCCGTACCACCTATCCGTGCTTTCCCAAGCAGCAGCGACGGTGGCGCTGCGCCATAGTGCGGATACGCTCGCCACCGTGGAAAAGATTGCCACCGAACGCGAGCGGGTGGCTGCTCGCTTGCGCGAATTGGGCTATACCGTCCTGCCGAGCGAATCTAATTTTCTCTTCTTCGGCCGCTTTGCTGACCAACACCGGGTGTGGCGACAGTTCTTGGATAAGGAAGTGCTCATTCGCGATGTTGGCATCGCAGGCCACCTGCGCATGACCGTGGGGCTGCCAGAAGAAAATTCGGCCTTTTTGGCCGTAGCCGAGGACCTTGCGGATACAGTAGTGGCTGATTCCTCGGCCGCAGATGAAAGGAGTGAAGCATGAGCAACCGCGTAGGGCGCGCCCAGCGGGCGACGTCGGAATCGCAGATTTCTGTGGTCATCGACCTCGATGGCACGGGGCGCAGCCATATTTCCACCGGACTGCCTTTCTTTGACCACATGCTCACGGCGTTTGCTACTCATGGCAGCTTTGACCTTACTGTGCAGGCTGAGGGCGATGTGGAGGTAGATGCCCACCACACTGTGGAAGATACCGCCATCGTGCTCGGCACCGCGCTGCGTAAGGCGGTGGGGGATAAGGCCGGCATTCGCCGCTTTGGCTCCCAGCTTTTGCCCATGGATGAGGCTTTAGTGGAAGCGGTGGTGGATTTTTCTGGGCGCGCCTACTTTGTCATGAACGGCGAACCAGAGCACCTGCAGTGGCAGACTATCGGTGGGCATTACGCCACGGTGATCAATCGCCACTTCTTTGAAACGCTCGCCACCCACGCTGCGGTAACGCTCCACCTCAACGTGCGCTATGGGCGCGATCCGCATCACATTACGGAAGCGGAGTTTAAAGCCGTAGCGCGTGCGCTGCAAGGTGCGGTGGAATTCGACCCCCGCCAGACTGGAATTCCATCGACGAAGGGAGCACTCTAGAACGCATGCACTTTATGATCTTGGTCCTCTTCCTCGTAGCAGGCATGTTGGTGGGAGGCGCATGGTCCGCCTACCAACAAGGGTCGAAGGCAATGACAGTAGTAGCCTCTTTATTGGCCGCAATAACCGCGGTGGCAGCAATCTCGTGGATGGTAGGAGCGTTCGGTAAATGAGCACAACCCAAGAAACTAATATCTGGAAGGTTCCGGGTTATACCGCAACCATGTTGGCCATCGCCGCAGCCTTCGGTGCTTGGTCCATCCTCCTACCAGTGGTGCCGCTAGCGGTCATTGACTCTGGTGGCTCAGCGACCTTGGCGGGCTCATCCACAGGCATCTTCATGGCCTTTACCGTGCTGACCCAGATCATCTCTCCGTGGCTCCTGCGCCGGTGGGGCTACCGCCGCGTGATGGCGCTGTCCGCTTTTACCCTGGGTGTACCTGCCTTTGGCCACCTCTTGGGTACTGATGCTTGGGTTGTCCTGCTCTTTTCCGCTCTGCGCGGCGTGGGCTTTGGCGCGCTGACCGTTTCTGAGTCCGCGCTCATTGCGGAACTGGCGCCCGTACGCTTGCTGGGCAAGGCTACCGGCATGATTGGTGTCTTTACCGGCCTGGGCCAAATGGTCTTTTTGCCCCTGGGATTGATCATGGCGGAAAAGCTGGGTTATGCCTCGACGTATATCACCGCCGGCATCATTGGCTTTGTGGGCTTTGGTCTGTGCCTGCGCATTCCCAAGATTAAGGTCACTCTCGCCTCCGATACTGAAGAGGAGCCGAACCTTATCCGCGTTCCTACGTGGAAGCTAGTGCTCGTTCCTGCGCTGGCGCTAACGACATTTTCAATGAGCTATGGCGCCGTGTCGTCCTTCCTGCCGCCCGCGGTACAAGAACTTGATGCCGAGCGCGGCGCCAGCTTGGCCGGCATCATGCTGTCCATCGTGGGCGGCGCCGCCATGATTTTCCGCTACTTTGCCGGCATGGTGGCAGACCGCGTGGGCACTCCTGGCCGGCTCTACATTCCCAGCCAGGTAATGGCGATCGTGGGCGTGCTTGCCATTGCCGTTCCTCTTTATCTCGATGGTTCCGTATGGTGGCTCGTGCTGGGTGCCTTCCTCTTTGGCGGTGCCTTTGGTATTGCGCAAAATGAGGCCCTGCTGTCCATGTTTGACCGCCTGCCGCGCGAACGCGTCTCGGAGGCTTCTGCCATCTGGAATATCTTCTATGACGGCGGCACCGGCTTGGGCTCGACCCTCTTGGGCGCCTTGGTCGCCGGCTACGGCTATGCAGGGGCTTTTGGGGCCGGCGTGGTCATCCTCGTCGCCGGCGTTGTGATGACGCTGGCAGATTTTATCCTTGGGCGCACCCGCGTGAGCGAAACCAACGATATCCGGACGCGCCTGCGTCGCATGCGTAAGGTATAGCCCATGGCAAAGACGGTCGCATTATTGGATTATGGCGCGGGCAATGTGCGCTCGGCCCAGCGCGCGCTGGAGCGAGTAGGCGCGGACGTCACCGTTACCGCGGACCCCAAAGAAGCGGTGGAAGCGGACGGTCTGCTTGTCCCTGGCGTGGGTGCCTTTGCTGCCTGCATGCGCGGGCTACGGGCGGTGCAGGGCCCTCGGGTCATCGGCCAGCGCTTGGCAGGAGAGCGACCGGTGTTGGGCATTTGCGTAGGCATGCAGGTGCTTTTCGACGCCGGAGTGGAACACAACATCAACTCCACCGGCTGCGGCGAGTGGCCCGGCACCGTGGAAAAGCTGCAGTCTGCGGTGCTGCCGCATATGGGATGGAATACCGTAGAGGTACCCGTCGGCAGCGATATGTTTGCCGGAGTGGCCGAAGACGAGCGGTTTTATTTCGTGCATTCCTACGGCGTTCGCCGGTGGGAATTGGAAACGGAAATCACCCGTCCGCCGCAGGTGAGCTGGGCCGAGCACGCGGGCGATAGGTTCGTCGCGGCCGTAGAAAACGGTGCCCTGTGGGCTACCCAATTCCACCCGGAAAAATCCGGGGACGCCGGTGCACAGCTTTTGGAAAACTGGATGCGCACGCTCTAGGTAGGATGAAGGATATGACTTTTACGCTCTTGCCAGCAGTCGATGTATCTCAAGGCCAAGCCGTGCGCCTAGATAAAGGCGAAGCAGGCACCGAAACCTCGTACGGTTCCCCGCGCGATGCCGCGCAAAAGTGGCAATCCCAAGGCGCGCACTGGCTGCACTTTGTGGATTTGGATGCGGCTTTCGGCCGAGGCTCCAACCACGCAGAAATGGCGACGATTACTCGTGAGCTGGGCGTAAATGTGGAGCTTAGTGGCGGCATCCGGGATGATGCCGCGGTGGAGCGCGCGCTGGCTACCGGCGCGCAGCGCATTAGTATCGGCACGGCTGCTCTAGAGCAGCCGGAATGGATCGAGGACATCCTGGCGCGCTACGGAGATAAGGTCGCCGTGGACCTTGCCGTGCGCGAAGATGGCGGCGAATGGCGTACCGCCGGCAATGGCTGGGTCTCCGATGGCGGCGATCTGTGGGAGGTACTCGAGCGCCTCGATGCCGCCGGATGCCAGCGCTTTGTGGTGACAGATGTGTCTAAAGACGGCACGCTCACCGGACCTAATATTGAGCTCCTGCGCGAGGTAGCGATGGCAACGGAGGCAAAGATCACCGCCTCTGGTGGCATTTCTAGCGTGAAAGACCTGCGCGAGCTCGCGCTTTATGTAAATGAGGGCATCGATTCCGCCATTATTGGCAAGGCCCTGTACGAGGGGAATTTCACCCTCAACGAAGCACTCGCTGCGGTGGCCGAGGTAGAGCCGCTGCCGGCGGAAGAAACCATTGACCCTTACGACCCCAAGGACAACTAAGTCATGATGGAACCCCGCGAGTTGGTGGCCTTCGCGGAGGCGGCCGTAGACCAAGTAGAACCCATTTTTCGCTCCGGCCTCGGAGCTGCGCCCGCCCGCTTTAAGGGGCAGGGAGATTTCGCCACCGAGGTAGACCTCGTCATCGAGCAACAGCTGCGCGATATCTTGACCCAGATGACCGGCATCCCGGTCTATGGAGAAGAATCAGGCGGAAGCGTGCTCGATACCGTGTGGGTGGTAGATCCGATTGATGGCACCGCAAACTACTCTGCCGGAAACCCCATGGCCGGCATCCTAGTGGCGCTCATTCATGAGGGTGCGCCCGTTGCCGCGGTATCTGACTTCCCGCTCCTGGGGCGCCGTCTGGTCACCTGCGATGGCTCCCCACTGCGCTCAGTAGGTGGGCCTGCCACTGGCTTCGGTGGAGGGGACGAAGCAATGGGATTTGATGAAGCACGTGGTCACGTGGGCTGCTCTTCCCACCTGCCCACCGAGATTTTCCACGAGCTGCGCGAGACCGGACTGCGCCCGCGAATGACCGGTTCCGTAGGACTTGATAATGCCTTCGTCGCGCAGGGAGTGTTCGATGGCGCGATTAACTTCTCCCCGCACCCATGGGATAACGCCGCAGGAGCACTGCAGGTTCAGGCCGCTGGAGGCGTTGTCACCGATCCGGAAGGAAATCCGTGGACCGCGCAGTCGCGCGGCATGGTGACAGGTACCCCGCAGGTCCATGCCACCATCGTGGATATCTTGTCCCGTCATACCGGTACATTTCACCGCTAAGACTAAATACCCGAAAAGGAGGCGGCCGCCATGGCTGTAGCCGTACGCGTGATCCCCTGCCTAGACGTGGACCAAGGCCGCGTGGTCAAGGGCATCAACTTTGACAACCTGCGCGATGCCGGCGACCCAGTGGAGCTGGCCGCGCGTTATGACTCCCTAGGAGCCGATGAACTTACCTTCTTGGATGTCTCTGCTTCTAAGCAAGGCCGCTCCACCATGCTCGAGGTCGTGCGCCGCACCGCAGATCAGGTATTCATCCCATTGACGGTGGGTGGCGGAGTTCGCAGCGTTGATGACGTCCGAGAATTATTGCGCGCCGGGGCAGATAAGGTCTCTGTAAACACCGCGGCCATTAAGAATCCGGAACTGCTGCGCGAAATGGCTGAGATTTTCGGAGCCCAATGCATCGTGCTGTCCGTTGATGCCCGCCGGTGCCACGAAGAGTATGCGCCATCCGGCTTTGAGGTCACCACGCACGGCGGTACGGAATCGGCCGGGATCGACGCCATCGAATGGGCACGCCGCGGCGAAGAACTCGGCGTAGGGGAGATCCTCCTCAACTCAATGGATGGCGATGGCACAAAAGAAGGATTTGACCTGGAACTGCTGCGCGCCGTGCGCGCAGCGGTGACCATTCCCGTTATCGCCTCTGGCGGCGCGGGAAACGCCGCAGACTTCCCACCAGCCGTTGCAGCCGGCGCCGATGCCGTCTTGGCAGCAAGTATTTTTCACTTCGGTGAGGTAGAAATCAGCGACGTGAAAGACGCCTTGGACGCCGCGGGCTACGAGGTGCGCCGATGAGTACCCCGGGCAACTATGAACTTAACGGGGGCATCGCCAAGCAGCTCAAGCGCAATGACCAAGGCTTGGTGCCGGCCATTGCCCAAGCTGAGTCTGGTGAGGTGCTGATGATGGCTTGGATGGATGACCACGCTTTGGCCCATACCCTCGCCACCCGCAAGGCAACGTATTTTTCGCGCTCGCGCAATGAATATTGGGTTAAGGGAGAGACTTCTGGAAATACCCAAGAGGTGCTGGGCGTTCGCCTTGACTGCGATGGAGATACTATTCTGCTGACCGTGCGGCAGCGTGGCGGCGCTTGCCATACCGGTGACCGCACGTGCTTTGACGCCACCGATCTCTTAGGAGGGCAATCGTGAAGGCTAAACGCCTTGGACCACTACTTATCGCTGTAGGAGCCATCGTATTGTGGCTGTCCTCCCGTGCCACGTGGGTGGTAGCCGCCAGCGAGGACGACAAGTCCGGCTCCGCGGCCAATGACATCATCGGCTCGGCCTGGTCGCTGGAGATCATGGCCTTGACCCTCGTTCTGGTAGCCGGTGCCGTCGCGGGGATGGCACTGCGGCGCGTCGGTAGGCGAGTGGTGGGCGTTGTGTGCGCCCTCGCTGCGGCGGCCAGTGCATGGACCCCGGTGAGCCTGCTGACTGCGGGCGCGGAGACTGAGCGTGCGCAGAAGATCCTGCAGGGAGCCTCGGCCAATGAAAACGCCGTAGATTCGGCGCAGATTTCTGACTGGGCCACGGTCGTGTCCACCGAGGTGCATTCCCTGGGGCCAATTCTGGCCCTCATAGGTGCGGCAGCGGGCCTTTTTGGTGCAGTCATGCTTGCGCGCAATCCAGGCGTGGATAAGGCGAAGGTGTCGAGCAAATACGAAACCCCAGCGGCACGGCAGGAAAAGTTGGAGGAGGATTTGGAAACCTCCTCCGACTCTGGCCGTGTGATGTGGGACGCGCTTGATAGTGATATCGATCCCACTGATATGGACAAAAAATAGCCCCGTTTCCTGTGTAATTTCCGGAACGGCACGCGAGCGGGTTAACCTAAGTGTGATTTTAATCGCCCGTGGAGGGAGGTGCTGATGCCTACGCCCATTGCCGTTGACCACCTTGTTGCAGGAGTCTTGGAGGACGTCGCTGCGCGGGAAGCCCGCGTGTCTTTCAAAGAGGTGAAGGCGCGCTCGCGTGACATGGAGCCTCCCCGGGATGCCCGCGCGGCGTTGCTGCGCACAGGCTGCTCGGTTATCACGGGGCTCAAGCGTGCCGTACCCTACGGCGGCGAAATCGCTCATGTTGGCTCTGCGGAACAGATGGCGGAATGGGCCCGCACCTTTGAACACTGCGGCGTACATCTCATGGCATGCCAGACCGATTTCCGCCGCTTTCACGGTTCTTTAGAAGATATGGCAGCTGCCCGTGCTGCGATTGATATCCCCATGATGTCGCGCGATCTCATCGTGGACCCTTACCAAATTCATGAAGCCCGGTGCTTTGGGGCCGATGCTATTCCGTTGCAGGTTGAGCTCTTAGAGCAAGCTCGCCTGGAGGCACTTTTGGACCGGGTGGAATCGCTCGGGATGGCCGCCATCGTTGAGGTGCGCAACTGCGCCGAGGTCGACCGCGCAATCAAGGCGGGAAGTAGCATCATCGCCATTAATGCATGGTCGTTGGCTTCGGATGCCATTAACCGCGAGGCGTTTAACGATATCGCCCCGGGCTTACCCGAATCCATCCTGCGCATCGCAGTGGGCGGGGTAAATAACGCGCGCAACCTGTTTCACTATGCTTCACGCGGCGCCGATGCAGTTTTGGTGGGCGAATCAGTCATGGCTGCCCAGGATCCTACGGCGCTGGCGCGCTCTTTGGTGGCTGCCGGGCAGCATCCAGCGTGCCCCGCGCGCAAGATAGAATAAGACCCCAACTAGCTGGTGGGGTGGGGGATAAGGCACACTGGCTACGTGTACACAGAAATTCTTGCAAATATTCCGTCTCCGCCGCAGGGCGTGTGGCAGTTGGGGCCCATTCCCATTCGTGCCTATGCGCTGTGCATCATCGTAGGTATTATCGTCGCCTTGCGAATGACCTTACGCCGCTACACCGCACGCGGCGGTAACCCAGACACAGTATGGGATGCCGCCATCGTGGTCATTCCAGCCGGCATCATTGGCGGGCGGCTCTACCACGTCATTACCGATAACCAGAAGTACTTCTGCGATGGCTGCAATCCCGCGGACGCGCTGAAGATCACCAATGGCGGGCTGGGCATTTGGGGCGCCGTAGCCTTGGGCGCATTAGCTTTGTGGGTGCTTTTTAAAGTGAAGAAGGTGCCGCTCGGCCCCTTTGCTGACGCGGTGGCGCCAGGCCTCGTCCTCGCGCAAGCGATTGGACGCCTAGGTAACTGGTTTAACCAGGAGCTCTACGGACGCCCGACCGACGTTCCGTGGGCTTTAGACATCTATTACCGCGTCAATGAAAATGGTGGCTATGCTCCCGTTTCCGGACATTCCACGGGTGAGGTCATGACCTCGGTGCACCCGACCTTCTTGTACGAGCTGGTGTGGAATGTCTTGGTCTGCCTTTTCCTCTTGTGGGCTCACAAGGCCTGGAAATTGGGGCACGGGCGCGTCTTTGCCCTCTATGTCATGGGGTATACCTTGGGCCGTTTCTTCATTGAGGGAATGCGTTCCGATGAGGCGACCCATATCTTTGGGGTCCGCGTGAATATCATCGTCTCCCTAATGATTTTTATCATCGCCGCGATTGTCTTCTTCGTGCTTGATAGGCACCGCCAGGGACCAGAGTCTCCCGAAGAGGTAGATCCTAAGTATTGGGCGGAGCGCCGGGATGCTGATGAGCACAGCCCAGAGCACGCGGTATCTGATGGGCAGCAACCGGGCTCTTTATCGACGTAAATACTGCCCAAGTGTGCCCGGTTGGATTTGTTTTTGTGGGAAATGGGGCATTTTGTGGTGTCCGTTCAGAAAATGGAACCAAAAAATTGTGGCCCCAATCCTTTCGAAGGAGTAGGTTGGGGAGTGTTCAGTTTCCCCCGACGGAATAGGCCAATAATGCTGGATAGAAGAACGAAGATTGTTTGTACTCTCGGCCCTGCCGTTGCTAGCGAGGACGGCATCTTGCGCCTCGTACAGGACGGCATGGACGTTGCCCGCCTGAATATGTCTCACGGCGAGCATGCAGACCACGAGGCGAATTACAACTGGGTGCGCCAGGCCACCGATAAGACCGGCCGTGCCGTAGGTATCTTGGCGGACCTCCAGGGCCCTAAGATTCGCCTTGGCCGCTTTATCAACGGCGAGGAGCAGTGGGATAACGGCCAGATCGTCCGCATTACCGTGGACGATATCGAAGGCACCCATGACCGCGTCTCCACCACCTACAAGGGCCTGGCCAAAGATGCTAAGCCAGGTGACCGCCTGCTGATTGACGACGGCAAGGTTGCCGTTGTTTGTAAGGAAGTCGACGGCAACGACGTCGTCTGTGAGGTCACCGAAGGTGGCCCAGTTTCCAATAATAAGGGCGTTTCCCTCCCTGGTATGGATATCTCTGTGCCGGCGTTGTCGGAAAAGGATATCGCTGACCTGCGCTTCGCTTTGAATCTCGGCGTTGACCTCGTGGCACTGTCCTTCGTCCGCTCCCCAGCAGATGTGGATAAGGTCCACGAGATTATGGACGAAGAGGGTCGCCGCGTTCCGGTCATTGCCAAGCTGGAAAAGCCTGAGGCAGTAGACGCGCTCGAGTCCATCGTGCTGGCATTCGATGCCATCATGATTGCCCGTGGCGACCTCGGTGTTGAGGTGCCGCTGGAGCGCGTGCCGCTGTTCCAGAAGCGCGCTATCCAGATTGCTCGCGAGAATGCTAAGCCGGTCATCGTGGCTACCCAGATGCTGGATTCCATGATTTCCAACCTGCGCCCGACCCGTGCAGAGGCTTCTGACGTAGCTAACGCCGTTCTCGACGGCGCCGATGCCGTTATGCTCTCTGGTGAGACTTCCGTGGGTATTGACCCGCAGAACGTCGTGCGCACCATGTCCAAGATCGTGGCTAATGCTGAAGATGGTGGCAAGGTTCCACCGCTGTCCCACGTTCCGCGCACCAAGCGTGGTGTGGTGTCCTATTCCGCCCGCGATATTGCCGAACGTCTCAATGCAAAGGCCATCGTAGCCTTTACTACCTCCGGTGATACCGCTAAGCGAGTGGCTCGCCTGCACTCCCACCTGCCACTGTTGGCATTTACTCCGGACCCAGCGGTTCGTTCCCAGCTGGCTCTCACGTGGGGTGCTGAGACCTTCCTGAGCCCGCACGTTAAGTCCACCGATGACATGATGGAAGCCATCGATGATGCATTGCTGGAGATGGACAGGTATGAGGAAGGCGACATGATTGTCGTCATTGCTGGTACCCCTCCAGGAATCGCTGGTAACACCAACATGATTCAGTGCCATCTGTTGGGTGAAACCAAAAAGTAATTTCTTTTGGTACAAGCGCCGCGACCCTCCTTTTAACACGTTCCACGGGTCGCGGCGCTTTTCTCTATCAATTTATACAAAAGTAGTTTTATATTTACCTCGCGTACACTCGGCCGCCGCTTTTTTGACATGCAGTTGCATTAGTTTATGTGTGTTCTTGTTTCAGCTTCTCTACATATTCAAAGGACAACTGCACAATGACCTAAATCAGGCCGACTTGGCCTAAGTGGCTGCGCTTACCGCCATCCATTTTCATTTAATTGTCAATAAGCGTCGACGGGGATAGGCTGAGTGCATGGCACACGAGCACCACGACCACGATCACTCCAGCACGCCGCTGCGCGCACTCTTGATTGCGCTAGGCATTACCGGCACCGTCTTCTTCGCGGAGCTGATCGGCGGCTGGTTGGCGGGTTCGATGGCGCTGATGGCGGATGCGATGCACATGCTTTCCGACGCTGCGGGGTTGATCATCGCGGTGTTAGCGGTGTTGGTTGGGCGCCGACAAGCATCGGCTCAGGCCACGTACGGCTACCGACGAGTGGAGGTGCTTGCTGCACTGGCGAACGCAGTGATGGTGCTGGCGATCTCGGTGTGGATTGTCGTCGAGGCGGTGCGCCGCCTGCAGAGCCCGGCCGAAGTGCAGGGAAAAACGATGCTGATCATCGCGGTGATCGGCCTGGTGGCGAATGCGCTATCGGCGTGGGTTCTGCACCGGCACCGCAAATCCTCGATCAACGTGGAGGGCGCGTTCTTGCACGTGTTAGTGGATATGCTCGGCTCGGTCGCAGTAATCGTGGCCGGCATTGTGGTACTGACCACGGGGTTTGTGGCGGCGGACGTGATCGCCTCCCTAGCGATCGCGGCGATGGTGCTGCCGCGCGCCTGGCAGCTCATGCGGCTTTCGGCGAGCGTGCTGCTCGAGCAAGTCCCGGCGGACTTCGACGCCAGTGCGATCGAGCCCGCGCTGCGGCAGGTCGAGGGCGTTGCTGACATCCACGACCTGCACCTGTGGAGCCTGGACGGCGTGAACGTGCTCACGACCGTGCATATCGTGCGCGACGGCACCGTCGGCACCGGCCCGCTGTTGGATGCCGCCCAGCAGGCCCTGCGCGAACACGGTATCGAGCACTCCACCATCCAGATTGAGCACCCAGAGCACGAATCCCACGAGACGGTGTGCTGATTCCCTTCTAACCTGACTTAGGCCAATTTTGTGCGGAAGTTCGCGGCCGGTGATTACTTGGATGGTGGCAGTGAGGTCGGGCGGGAATGGTACGGCGGCGTGAATGGTTTCGCCGCCAACGACGAGTTGAAAGCTGCGGTATTTCTTGAGTGTTCTCACGAGGCGTTTGATGAAGTGACCACTGCGGGTCTCCATCAGGTGGGTCACGGCTAGTGCTGCCATCACAATATTGAGATGTGCTGTGATCGAGTTTTGTTTCCTCGCATAGATTGGGCGTGCTTTCAGGTCTGATTTCGACATCCGATACGACATTTTCAATGTGGAATAGCCTGCGGTAATGCCCGATAACCTCCTGGGCGGGAAGAGCGGTCAGGTCGGTTTCATAGCCTTTAATTCCGGCTAGGGCTCGGTGTTTGGCAGCAAGAGCGTAGTTGACCTTCTTGTTCGGGGTGGAAAGATCGAAATAGCGGTTGCGCTTAATGGCGATTTCGCCGTCAACAGCGCGTTTGGCTTTTGCGACTTGCTCTTTGATTCCGCGCAGGCCGCGTCTGGCCCGATCATAGGAGTACTGGAAGTGGGTCACCGTATTCGGGGTTGTGTGTTTGCGCGCATCGCTTGCCGAGGCTTGTGTCCAGATCTGGCCGTGTGCGTAGGCTTCACCAGGTATTTCCCGCCGCCAGGTTTTAATCACCTCAGGCACGGTGGGGTTTCACCGACAAAATGTAGTGCAGACCTGCATCTATCAATGCTTGCTTGTTCGGAGGGTGTCAAGTTGTTTGTGTGTGGGGCTAGGTTTATAGGTATTTGTCGAAGCGGTCGGGGTAGGCCACGGCCATTTGGTTAATGGCTTGTTTCCAGCCGGAAACTCGGGTCCCTTCCATGAGTCTGCCGGTTGTCGCTGAGACTCGTTTGCCCTGCTTCGCTCTCTTGGCAGCTCGTCTGTCTTCGATATTGCAGATCATCAACCATAGCGTCTTGAGCGCTGATTCATTGTTAGTGAACTGCACCCTGTTGCGGGTAGCTTTCCGCAGTACATTGTTGAATGATTCAATCGAATTCTTCGTGTAAATGACCTTGCTGGCTGCTGGTGGGAACTGGAGAAACGGTACGAAACGCGCCCATGCATCTCGCCAGACTTTGACTGAGCGTGGATACTTTTCTGCCAATTCAGAGGCTTCAAATTCGTCTAAGGCAGCCTTAGCTGTGGACTCGTCCGTGGCGGTGTAAATCTTTTTCAACGCGGCCGATACGCCCCGGCGATCCCTGTAGGCTACCCATCGGTTAGCGGCACGAATCAGGTGCACGATACAGGTTTGCACCATAGAGTTCGGCCAAGTTGCCTCGACTGCTTCAGGCAGGCCTTTCAGCCCGTCACAGCAGACGATAAAGACGTCTTTGACCCCACGGTTAGAAAGATTGGCGCATACCTGCGCCCAAAATGAAGCGCCTTCTTCTTTGGCAATCCACAATCCCAAAATGTGCTTTATTCCGTCGAGGTCCCACCCCGATTGCCATGTACGCGGACTTGTTGACTACTCGGCCGCCATCGCGGACTTTAATGCGCAGCGCATCCAGGAAAATGACCGGGTAGAACTCGTCTAGCTGGCGGTTTTGCCAGACCATGACCTCATCGAGGACAGCATCGGTGACTGCGGAAATCGTCTCATGGGAAATATCAACCCGCATCGCAGTTGCCATATGGTGCTGGATATCCCTAATGGTCATCCCACCGGCGTACAAGCTGACAATCATGTCATCGACATCAGTTAAACGTCTTGAGCCTTTAGGGACCATAGTCGGCAAGAATGTTCCCGCCCGATCCCTCGGGACATCAACGGTTAATGGCCCATAGTTAGAATCCACGGTCTTTGGATACGACCCGTTGCGGTAATTGTCTGTCCCAGCAGCAGCTTTAGCGCTCCTGTCGCCAGACTCGTAGCCAAGGTGGGCATCTATTTCCGCGTTGAGTCCCCTGGTAATCGAGGCCTGCAACATGCCGCGAACCAGGTCATTGGCATCCGTTGTAGACGTGCCTAGGTCATCAATTAGTTTCGCGATTTCTGGGTTAGCAAGCAGCTTCTTTTCAATCGCATCAATCTTGGCCTTATCAGCCGGATCTCGTCTCGCCACAGTAGTCATTCTGGTCCATCTCCTCATGCAGGTTAGGTACCCACACACAAACCATCAGACACTCTCTATTCCGAAGCCACTCCGGCGGCGTGGGCCGCGCACAACAAGGACCGCAATAAGTTGCCGGACATCAGCCGCGAGATGCTCGGCAGCGCCCTCGACTTGGTCATGGCCGCTGGCCACCCGTTCTACGACAATGACTACCAAAAGGTCGATACTCCGGACTACAGCTTCATGTACGAGGAGGACTACGTCAAGCTTTCCGCTGGCGAGACCGACTGGAACTACTTTGAGTCCAACGATGACTTCAAAAAAATGGCGGAAGGCGACGTCAAGCCGGACCAGAAGTACTGGGGTATCGCACAGGTAGGATCCACCCTGCAGAACTCCCGCTCTGGCGAGGCGAAGGCGCCGCACTCTGACCCGCTTAACGACGTCGTGGATCTCCCCACCATGACCACCGGCGCGCTCAACGCACTGGGTCAGGATGAGGATGGATTCTCCGTCATGATCGAGGGCGGTGCCATCGACTGGGCCGGACACGGCAATAACCCAGTGCGCGACATCGAAGAGACCCAGGACTTCAACAAATCGGTCGATGCCGCCATCAAGTGGGTAGAGGAGAACTCTTCGTGGGAGGAGACCCTGCTGGTTGTTACCGCAGACCACGAAACCGGCTATCTCTCCGGGGCGAACGAGGCTCCGACTGAGGATAACCCTGAGGCGGATAATCGCTTCAACGCTATGGAAGGCGAAAAGGGTAAGGTCGCTCGGCACGGTTGGTACTCCGGGCAGCACACCAACCAATTGGTGCCATTCTTCTTCAAGGGTGCAGGCTCTGAGGACATCATGGCTAATACCTCCGGTACGGATTCGGTGCGCGGCGATTTCATCGATAACACCTTGGTGGCCAACTTGGTCTTTGATGAGTGGCGGAATGGTGACGCCGGCTCTGCCGACGAGCCAGAGCAGCCGGGAAGTACTACTAATCCGGCGGATGATGCAGGAAAGAAGGGCAGCAGCAAGGGCTTTGCCGCAGGTCTAGCTACAGGCCTAGGAATCTTGGGCGCTGTCGTTGGCGGACTCGGTTTCCTAGCCACGCAGATGGGTGTGCTCAATATTGACCTAAAGCCCATCTATGAGCAGCTAAAGCGCGTCGGCCTGCGCTAAACAAACGGAAGTAGGCCTAACGCCACGTTAAAGTCCTGCCCTCAGCTGCAGAAGCGGAGGGGCAGGACTTTTCTTAGCGCTGGGAAATCGGGGTCGGCTGGATCTTCCACACCTCGTTGGCATAGTCCGCGATGGTCCGGTCGGAAGAAAAGCGGCCAGAGTAGCAAATATTGAGCCACGCCTTCTTGGCCCAGGCAAGTTGGTCTGCCTCGTATTCGGCAGCCATGCGGTCACGGGTTTCGCGGTAGTCGGCAAAGTCGCCTAAGACGTAGTACTGGTCTTGTGCGTGTTCGCCGTAGCCGTCGAGAAGCGAGGCACGCAGATCGCTGAAGAGCCCGGCATTTTCGGAGCCCAAGGTGCCGTCGACAAGCGCATCCAGTACGCGGGCCAATCCAGGAACGCTCTGGTAAAGCTCGCCTGGGTTGTACTCGACGCGCAGCTGCGGCAACTCCTCATTGCGGGCGCCGAAGATATAGGCGTTGTCCTCGCCGACCGACTCGACGATTTCTACGTTTGCTCCATCCATGGTGCCCAAGGTCAGGGCACCATTCATCATGAACTTCATATTGGACGTGCCGGAGGCTTCCTTGCCAGCCACAGAAATCTGCTCGGAGATATCAGCGGCCGGGATGATGTGCTCTGCGGGGGAGACGTTGTAATTCTCTACGAAGACGACGCGGATGATGTCCTTGGTGGCCGGATCGTTATTGACTAGGTCTGCGATGGTGTTGATGAGCTTAATAATCGCCTTGGCGCGGTCGTAGCCCGGCGCGGCCTTGGCACCAAAGATGAAAGTACGCTTCGGCACGGTTTCGCCTTCGTCCTTGATGCGGAAGTAGAGGTCAAGGACGTAGAGGGCGTTCATCAGCTGGCGCTTGTACTCGTGCAGGCGTTTAATCTGCACGTCAAAGATGGAATCAGGGTCTATTTCGGCGCCTTGGTGGTCGTTTACCCACTGCGCAAAGTCGCGCTTATTGGCCTGCTTGATGGCGATGAGTTCTCGCAGTAGGTCGGTATCGTCGGCCTTATCGGCGAGTTTGGCCAGCTGGGTGAGGTCAGTAACCCACGCATCGGAACCAGTCTGCTGGGTGAGCAGTTCTGCCAGGCGGGGGTTGCACATCTTCAGCCAGCGGCGCGGGGTGACGCCATTGGTCTTATTGTTGAATTTTTCTGGCCAGAGCTCATGCCATTCGGACAGCGTATCGGCCTTGATGATTTCGGTATGCAGGGCGGCGACACCGTTAATGGAGTAAGCAGCGTAGCAGGCGATCCAGGCCATGTGAACCTGTCCGTTGGACACCGGCGCCATGTAGTCAATGCGACCCTGATCCAGGCCGCGATGGGCCATATCTTCGCGGAAGCGGCGGTCGATTTCTTCCACCAACTGCCAGATGCGCCAGAACAGCTTTTGGAAGATGGACACTTCCCAGCTCTCCAGTGCCTCCGCGAGCACGGTGTGGTTGGTGTAGGCGAAGGTCTCGGTGACGATCTTCCACGCCGCATCCCAGCTCAGACCATGGTCATCGAGCAATATGCGCAAGAGCTCTGGGATGGCGAGCACTGGGTGGGTGTCATTGAGCTGGATGGAGTTGTACTGCGCAAAATCGATGAGGTCCTCGCCGTGCTGGGCAATGTAGTTATCCACCATGGTCTGCAGGGATGCGGAGACAAAGAAGTACTGTTGGCGAACGCGCAGTACCTTGCCCTCGTAGGTGGTGTCGTTGGGGTAGAGCACGCGGCAGATATCCATGACGCGCTCGCGATCGACAATGGCCTCCGTAAAACGCTGGGAGTTGAAGGCGTCGTAATCGAATTCATCGATGGGCTCGGACTTCCACAGGCGTAGCGTGCCTACGTTATCGGTTCCGTAGCCGGTGATAGGCATGTCATAGGGAATGGCGCGCACGTCCATGTCATCGAAGTGGACACGGCGTTGCTCGGAGGCGCGGCGGATGATGAAGTCATAGCCGTTTTCCATCCATGCATCAGGCTGTTCCTTCTGGAAGCCATTTTCAAAGGACTGGCGGAAAAGGCCGTAACGGTAGAGCAGGCCATAACCGGTGACGGGGTAGTCCTGGGTGACAGCGGAATCGAGGAAGCAGGCGGCAAGGCGGCCGAGGCCACCGTTGCCGAGCGCGGCATCGTGCTCGGCTTCGAGGACATCGCTCAGCTCGTGGTCGGCAGCGGTGGCCGCTGCCTTGGCATCGTCGACCAAGCCCAGGTTAGTGAGGTTATTGAGCAGCGCGCGGCCCTGCAGGAACTCCGCGGAGAAGTAATGCTGCTGGCGGGTCGCAGCATAGGCGGAACGGGTGCGCTCCCAGTTATCGGCAATCTGCTCCATGACGGCGCCGGATAGGCCCGACCAGAACTTGCGGTAGGAAGCGCTGTGCGGGCTTACTCCGGAGGCCGCACGAACATGGGAGGGAACGGTGGATTCGAAAACAGAGTGCCGTGGCTGGCTCATGTGAAACCTTAAGTTAGTGGGAAGTCACGAAACGCTTGCCAGCTTAATAGGATTGGCGCAGCCTTGCAGGGAGGAATAGGGAAAGGCGCGCCGGGTACCTAGGGCTTTGCCAAGTAGGTCAATGCCGCACCATATGCTGCCCGGGTGGAGGCATAGACAGTCGGGGCATAGTCCGGAAGGAAGGTCGCTTGGTGGTTGACAGGTGGATCCTCTAACTCATTTTCCGGAGTGCAGCCGATGTGCCAGAAGACATAAGGTACGCCCCATGCTTGTGGTAGATAGCAAAAGTCCTCAGAGGCGGTAGAAGGGGAGGCGATGACCGAATCGGAGCCGAAGGCGGCATCGAAAACCTCGGCCACTGGTGCGTGGGCCGTGGGGTCGTTATCGGTGACCTCGCCGTGCGCGTAGTACTCAAAGGTCGGGTCTTGCTCGCTTCCGGACGCCACACACTCGGCCTTGACCATGCGCTCGAGGGAGGCATAGACCTTTTCCGCGAGTGCGGGATCGTAATAGCGCGTATTGAGCACGAGCTCGGCGGATTCGGGAATGATGTTGTTTTTATCGCCGGAGTGAAGCTCGCCTACGGAGATGACAAAGAACTCGTGCGGGGCGACCTCGCGGCCCACAATGGCTTGGAGGCGGGTGACGATCATGGCCGCGATATAGGTGGGGTCGATGGAGTTATGGGGCATGGAAGCGTGGGCCGATTTTCCAAAGACGCGGATGCGCAGGGAATCGCAGCCGGCCATGATGGGGCCTGCGGTGTGGCGCACCGTGCCGGCGCGGCCGGGCATGATGTGCTGGCCAAGGCAAATATCGGGACGCGGCACGCGCTCGATGAGGTTATCGGCCAACATGTCCTTAGCCCCCACGGAGGATTCTTCGGCCGGTTGGAAAAGGGCGAGGAAGGTGCCGGACCAGGAGCTTCGGGAGGCGTCGAGAAGCGCGCAGGCACCCAGCAGCGCCGTGGTGTGCATATCGTGCCCGCAGGCGTGCATCTTTCCATTAGTGGCGGAATAGGACACACCGGTGGCCTCTTCCACGGGCAGGCCGTCAAAGTCCGCACGCAGCAAAGCAGTGGGGCCATCGCCGTTGCGGAAGATGGCGACCATACCAAAGCCGCCGATGTTTTCTACTACCTCGCAGTCAAAATCGGCGAGTTTGGTGCGGATGCGACCGGCGGTGCGCTCTTCTTCATGCGAAAGCTCGGGGTGGCGGTGCAGGTCCTCATAAAAGTCCTGCTGCCACCCCAGATCGGCTTCCTGGGAAGTGACTAGCTGGGCGATGCGGGCAGAATCAGACATGGTTTCACACCTTAGGGATTGGGTAGGGTTAGCGCTATGCCGGTTATTCAATTTGATGTTTTGGTTCCCAACGCGCAAGCAGAGCGCGTCGCGGACATCTTTACCACCGCCACCGACAAGCTGGTGGAGAGCGGTTCGCTTTCCTCAGCTGACGTTACCCGCCTCAAGGCACCGCAGTTTCCAGAGGGACTAGAAGAGCAGCTGCGGCAAAATTATCGCGACGAGCATGAGGACCGCGACCTTGAGGACGCGAGCGTGCACCGCTACGACATTGCGGTGGCGGGCGTGAGTGGCTCGGTTAACCAGCTGGGCATGGTGCTCTCGCGCCTTCTCACCCCGCATGCAGTGCTGCCCAAGGACCACGTATTGCTTGAAGACGAGCTGGCGCATGAGCGGCCCGCAATCTTCCCGTGGTCACTGTCCATTCGGCCTTAGAGCTGCTTGACGATGTCCCCAGCGGCCGCCGCTAGCTGCTGGGCCAACGAGCCTTCTTGGCTAAGGCGAGCGCAGTAGGCGTCGGTGTCATGCTCAAAGGAGCCGGCAATGATGCCCACGGGAGTTCCGGCTTGCCGGGCGAGATCCGTGATAGTTCCGACTGCCTTGCCGGTCAAAGACTGCTCATCAAAGCGGCCCTCGCCGGTGAGGACGAGATCGGCAGCGGCGATCTTTTCCGGAAGGCCCAGTGCAGCGGCCACGTGCGTGCCGCCGGACAGGAGGCGCACGTGTTCGTCTGAGCCCCAGAGGGTGCGTGAGAGCCAGGACAGGCCAATGGGAAGGCCACCCGCGGCGCCATAGAATACAGAATCTGCATCGGTGCCGGTAACCTCGCAGGCTTGGAGCATGGCGCCGGCCAGCAGCGCTACTTGTTCGCCTTGAGCTCCCTTTTGCGGGCCGTACATGGTTGCCGCCTGCACTGGGGTAGCGCGGGTATCTGCCAGCAGTGTGAAGTCGAGCATGCCCGCCTTGATATTGAGCTGCGCTGTATCGATGTGGTCGAGCTGAACGAGGGGAGCGCCGCCCTTGGGCAGGGCATAGCCGCGGGCATCGTGCGCGGCGGCGCCGAGTGCGGTGAGGATGCCCATCCCGGCGTCAATGCTGGCGGTGCCGCCCAATCCCAGCACGATCGAGGTAGCGCCACGTGTTTCTGCGTCCGCGATCAGCACGCCAGTGCCATAGGAATCGGCGTGGAGCGGATCAAGGCTGTCCTGCACGGCGGGCAGCCCGGTGGCAGCGGCGACGTCAATGAACGCAGTGGTTCCGGCGAGGGCATAGCTTGCCTGAGTCAATCGGCCAATGGCGTCGGTAGTGGGCAGGGTAATGGTCTCGGCGGATTGTCCACCGGCCGCTGCCGCCTGTGCGAGGACAGCGGCGGTGCCTTCGCCGCCATCGGCCATGGGCAGGGTGGTCACCGTGGCGTCGGGAAGCGCTTGGCGCACTCCCATAGCAATGCTGGATGCGGCCTCGGGCGCGGAGGCGGTGCCTTTAAACGAGTCTGGGGCGACGACAATATGCATGCCCGCAATTATAAAGCCCGTGTGCGATGGGGCACTGCGCGGCTTAAGATTCGAACGGACTACAGAAAATATCTATCTTTATTGTCGCTGGTAAAAGGGGTTACGTATCTACCTAGACCCTCGAACCTGCTTGCATTATCGGTAGTGTGATAGGAAACTGGTATCTGTTCTTACAAGTCCACAGAATGGAATGCACACCATGTCAGTAGATAGCCAAATCTCTGAGTACTATGACAAATTGCTCAAGCGCAATGCGGGAGAACCAGAATTCCACCAAGCGGTTTCTGAGGTCCTGGATTCGCTGAAAATTGTCCTAGAGAAAGACCCGCAGTACGCGGACTACGGCCTGGTGGAGCGCCTGTGCGAGCCTGAACGCCAGCTCATCTTCCGGGTGCCATGGATCGACGATAATGGCGACATCCAGGTCAACCGCGGCTTCCGCGTTCAGTTCAACTCCGCGCTCGGCCCCTACAAGGGTGGCCTGCGATTCCACCCCTCGGTCAACCTGGGCATCATCAAGTTCCTCGGCTTTGAGCAGATTTTCAAAAACTCCCTGACCGGCCTGCCCATTGGCGGCGGCAAGGGCGGTTCTGACTTTGATCCCAAGGGCAAGTCCGAGGTAGAGGTCATGCGCTTTTGCCAGTCCTTTATGACGGAGCTGCACCGCCATATTGGCGAATACCGCGACGTGCCGGCCGGTGACATCGGCGTCGGCGGCCGCGAGATCGGGTTCCTCTTTGGCCAGTACCGCCGCCTAACCACGCAGCACGAATCCGGCATCCTCACCGGCAAGGGGTTGACCTGGGGTGGCTCCCTGGTTCGTACTGAGGCCACGGGCTTTGGCACGGTCTACCTCACCAATGAGATGATGAAGACGCACGGCGAGTCTTTCGACGGCGCCAAGGTTATCGTCTCCGGTTCTGGCAATGTGGCCATCTACGCCGCAGCCAAGGCCCAAGAACTTGGCGCCACCGTGGTGGCTATGTCTGATTCCTCCGGCTACATCACCACCCCGAATGGCTTGGACATTGAACTGCTCAAGGACGTGAAGGAAAACCGCCGTGAACGTATTTCCACCTACGCCGAAGAGGCTGGAAACGGAGTGGAATTCCACAAAGGCGGAAATATCTGGGAAGTAAAGGCAGACGTAGCTCTACCATGTGCCACCCAAAATGAGCTCGATGGCGAATCCGCAAAAAAGCTCGTTGACGGCGGCGTGCGCTACGTAGCCGAAGGCGCTAATATGCCGTCTACCCCAGAGGCGGTCCACATCTTCCAAGAATCCAAGATCAACTTCGCGCCGGGCAAGGCCGCCAACGCTGGTGGCGTTGCTACCTCCGCGCTAGAAATGCAGCAAAACGCATCCCGCGACTCCTGGTCCTTTGAGTACACCGATGATCGCCTCCATGCGATCATGTCCAATATCTTTAAAAACATCGATAGTACGGCTAAGGAATATGACCGTGAAGGCGATTATGTTGCCGGTGCAAATATTGCAGGCTTCAAGAAGGTTGCGGACGCCATGTTGGCACAGGGCGTTATCTAGCTGCTCACTTCTTCTTTCAAGCTCCCCTTCTACGCTGCCTTTGCGTGGTGGAGGAGGGGAGCTTGTGCTGTAAATGCCCGCCATAGATTGCGTGAGTGGGCGGGTGGAAGGCGATTGTCGGCACTGGAGGGTAAATCTGCAGTACACACTCGGTGCGTGGCCTCCACGTCTGGCACGTGAGGGCATGTAAAATTCGCAGCATGTACCGTGTCTTTGAGTCCCTAGATGAACTAGTCCAGCACCTGGAAGAGGCCCATAGCCTCCCCATGACCTCTAATTGCATGGTTCCGCGCCATGAAATGCTCGCGCTTCTCGACGACCTCCGAAACGCACTGCCCGTTGAAATTGATGACGCGCAGGATGTCTTGGATAAGCAGGATGAAATCCTCCACGGCGCCGAAGAGCGCGCGGACCAGACCATCAATGACGCTAATGCACAGGCCGACGACATCGTGGGCCATGCTCGCGAAGAGGCAGATGCCACCGTCTCCCACGCAGAACAGCATGCCGCAAAGCTAGTGGCTGATGCTGAAGCTCGCGCTCAGTCCATGGTGGAACAGGCCCGCGCGGAAGCAGACCGCACCATTGCTCAGGCTAATGATGAATATGAGCGTTCCGTTGCAGAAGGCCGCGCCGAGCAAGAGCGCATGGTTTCGGAATCGGAAGTTGTTCGCCGCGCTGATGAGGAAGCACACCGCATCGTGGAGTCCGCCCACACCGAGTCCAACCGTCTGCGCAGCGAATGCGACGAGTTTGTAGACGGCAAGCTAAGCGAATTTGAAACCACCCTCAATGGGCTGCTGCGCACCGTAAGCTCCGACCGCTCTGCACTGCGCGGCGGTGCCGGGGTCCGTTCCCGCGGCGGCGACTACCAGCCCTCGAGTCGTGCCGGCGGTGTTGCGGGCGGCTCCCGCTACGCAGAAGGTGAGAACTACGAGCGTCGCTATAACGAGCGCTAAACCTTTAAATTCTTCCTGCTCTTAAGCTTCATTTCCCGGATGGAACTGGGCTCTGGGGCTTGAGGGGTGAGGGATGGTTTAGTCCCTTATATCAGGCACGGCCAAAGGTCCTGGTGGGTGGGCAGACGGTTTGTCGTACGCCGTCTTCCCACCCACCAGGACCTTTATGTTTCCCTACCAGCGTGAGCAGTTCAGGAGGTTGCGCGGGAGCGAGGCTGTGTGGTGGACACTGCCGGATTCGGTGCATGGGGAGCCGCTGTTAACGGTGTGTGCGGACGTGGCGCTTCCTTCCTTCCTCGAGGTGAGATGCGCAGGCGCGGCGGATTGGACGGCCATACATGCTGCAATGATTGTGGTTACTAATCCAGGGAAAAGGAATGCAACGAGTGCGGTAAAGAAATAGGAAGACAGTGACGTCAAAGAACTATCACTAAAGTTCTGCGGAAAGCACACGGCGCACATACTCACTAGCGCACCTGTGGCAACCAGCATGGTGCCTACAGAAATAAGCGCCGTGGGAATGGTCTCTCGAGAGAACCAGGTAATGGCGCCTGCGCTTAGGGAAAAGATGAGTGCGCCGGTAAGCACCGAAAGGTCCATGCCAGTGGGCAATACCAGGATGGTGCCAGCTATCAAACCAGCAATGATGCTGCAGATGAGTGCAGTAAAGAGGCGAATCCCACTAGCACCATAGATTCCTGAACGGTCCGGCCGTGGAGTCGCGTGCACGAGCGTGCCGGCAATGGTTAATACCGCGGCAGGAAGGCAGCTAAACACGGCGAATCCGAGTGCGATGCTGCGTGGATCCGTGGAGGCTAGCGCCAAGTGGTAAGTCATGCCTCCACACTAAAGACGGCTTTGGCTTGGGAAAAGGCTAATCCGGAAAGGCATAGGCCCTTTTACTTTAAACGACAGACTCTTGACAGAAAGTTTGCCTGTGCTGGCCGCTAGGCGGAGTTTGCGGGGCAAGGTAGACTACCTAGTGTTATGACATCACCATTGAAGTTCGATGTGGGCGAATTGTTGAACGCCCAAGGCGCTGACGCACTGCCGGAGCAACGCACCCAGACCGGCCCCGCACCTGAGAGGATCGGCGTCGAGATGATCGCCATTCCGAAGGGCGAGGAGCTCACCGTAGACGCCACCTTAACCCCTCTAGGTGCAGGTGTCTTGGTGGACGCCAACGTATCCGGACGGCTAACCGGGGAATGTTCCCGCTGCTTGAAGGAACTGCACCCGCAGCTGGATCTCCACGTCACGCAGGTCTTTGCCGCCGATGACTCCTTTGTCTCTGGCGATGATCCTGCAGCCGATGATGAAGGTTCCGGAGATGAGATTCCGGAGATCGAGGATGATGAGCTGGACCTTTTGCAGGCCGTGATCGATGAGGCAGGCCTCAACCTTCCCTTCGCGCCGGTGTGTGAGGACGGCTGTGAGATTGACACGCCTGAAGGGGTGACCACCGGTATCTCTGGCGAAGAAGAGGAAGACAAGGTCGATCCCCGCTGGGCTGGTTTGGAGAAGTTCCTATGAGCCGCAAAAAGAAGCTAACCGGGGAAGAGGCACTGGCAGCCGAATTTGCTGCAGTAGACCACAGCCCACTGTTGGAATCGCTCGGCGTGGACTTGCAGCCAGAACACCTGCGTTTGGCGCTTACTCACCGCTCGTTTGCCAATGAGAATGGGCATTTGCCTAATAACGAGCGCTTGGAGTTTCTGGGCGATGCGGTGCTGGGCCTGTCGGTGGCCTCCCAGCTCTACATCACTTATCCTTCTCGTCCGGAATCGGATATTTCCAAGATGCGTGCCTCGATCGTCTCGCGCTATGGCCTATCGGATATCGCTCGTGAGATAAACCTCGGCCCGCACATTTTGCTGGGCAAGGGCGAGCAGTCCACTGGTGGACGCGATAAGGATTCCATCCTTGCCGATACCACCGAGGCAATCTTTGGCGCCATCTACCGCGAGCATGGATTCGAAACCGCGCGAGAAGTCATCCTGCGCCTATTTGCAGAAAAGATCGACAATGCGACCGTGAGTGGTCGCCACCTGGATTGGAAGACCACCTTGCAGGAGCTGTGCGCCGAGCTTAAGGCACCGATGCCGGTCTATTCGGCTACCTCCACTGGCCCAGAACATGATCAGACCTTTAACGCGGTAGCTACCGTCGCTGGTCTGACCGTGGGCAATGGAGTGGGCCACAATAAAAAGCTGGCCGAGCAGCAAGCAGCTCAGGAGGCCTGCCAGACTTTGCGCGAGACTCCTCTCTTGGTGCAGGGCACTGCGCATAAAGAAGGCTAAGCATGCCGGAACTGCCGGAAGTCGAGTCCGTCCGCCGGGGTCTGGAGCCCCACGTGGTGGGGCGGACTTTTGAGTCTGTGCGCGTCCTGCACCCGCGTGCCAACCGTGGCCAAGATGCGCCACTTCCCGGTCTCCTAAAAGGCAAAGAGATCGCCGCTGTGGCTCGGCGGGGAAAGTTCATGTGGCTGGAATTTGTGGGCGAAGATTCCATGGATCCCCACCGCGACGTGCTCTTCATACACTTAGGCATGTCGGGCCAGGTTCGAATCGGCACGACCGATTCGCCGCATTTGCGCATTAGCGCTCAGCTAAGCGGTGGGGTAGAGCTTAGCTTTGTAGACCAGCGCACCTTTGGCTATTGGCTCTATGCACCGTGGGCGAAGATCTCGCACATTGGCATTGACCCGTTGGAACCAGATTTCGACATTGTGGCAACCGCCCGGCGCCTGCGGGCAAAGAAGACTGCAGTAAAGACTGCACTGTTGGATCAAACCTTGGCTTCTGGAATCGGCAATATCTATGCCGATGAATCGCTGTGGGCGGCACATATTCCGCCCCGTAAAAGGGCATCGACGTTGCGCCAAATGGATGCCGTAGCCCTGCTCGAAGCGGCTCAAGAGGTCATGGCCGCCGCCCTAAAAGTGGGTGGCACGAGCTTCGATTCCTTGTACGTCAACGTGAATGGTGAATCGGGATACTTCTCGCGGTCCCTGGCCGCGTATGGGCGGGCTGGCCAGCCCTGTCGGCGGTGTGGAACGCCCTTGGAGCGCTGCGTAATTTCAGGGCGTTCCACCCATTTCTGCCCCCATTGTCAATAAGTTATGGCGCATGGGGTTCACGTTGTGAACCTCAAGGCAGTAAATTATTCTGCATGGATTTTCTTGAAAATGTCGTAACGACATTTAATGACGGCGTCTGGTCGTGGATTCTGCCCTGGCTGCTCATCGCGGCGGGCCTATTCTTCGGCATCCGTACCGCTTTGGTGCAGGTGCGCATGGTGCCGGATATGTTCCGCGCCGTCGTCGAGCGACCCAAGGGGGAGGGCCGCGATGAGGACGAGGACTATGGCGGCATCTCTGCTTTCAAGGCCTTTACCATCTCGGCCGCCTCCCGCGTTGGCACCGGCAATGTGGCCGGCGTGGCCGTGGCTATTTCCGTGGGCGGCCCAGGTGCTGTCTTTTGGATGTGGCTCATCGCCATCCTTGGTGGTGCAACTGCATTTATCGAGTCCACCCTGGCGCAGCTGTGGAAGGTGCGCGATGGTGATGGATACCGCGGCGGCCCGGCGTACTACATGAAACGCGGCTTGGGCTGGGGCCCGCTTGGCGCGCTTTTCTCCATCGCTATCGCCTTTACCTTTGGTTTGGTCTACAACGCCTTTCAGACCAACGCCATTGCAGATGCGGTGTCCTTCTCCTTTGACCGCGATGACACCATGTTCCGCTCCATTATCGGTGTTGTTATTGCCGTGGTTGCGGGCCTCATCATCTTTGGCGGCGTGAACCGCATTGCCAATATCACCCAGATCATCGTGCCTTTTATGGCGGTGGCCTACCTGCTTATCGGCGGCTTTGTAGTCATCACCAACTTTGACAAGGTGCCGGGAATGATTGGCGATATTGTCGGCCACGCTCTGGGTATTAAGGAAATCGCTGGCGCCGGTCTCGGCGCGGCCATGATGAAGGGTATTCAGCGCGGACTGTTCTCCAACGAAGCTGGTGAGGGCTCTGCTCCGAACGCAGCGGCTACCGCGGCAGTGTCCCACCCGGTCAAGCAGGGCCTGGTGCAAACCCTTGGCGTGTACTTCGACACCTTGGTGGTGTGTACCATCACCGCCTTTATCATCTTGCTGGGGCCGGAGATTGCCTACGGTGCCGAAGCAGAAGGCGTCTCCTTGACCCAGGCGGCTTTGTCTTCTGAGGTGGGCGAGTGGGGCATCCACTTCGTCAGCTTCATCCTCTTTTTCCTGGCTTTCTCCTCCATCCTGGGCAATTATTACTTGGCGGAATCTAACCTGGAGTACCTCAACCAAAGCAAGCCTGCGCTGGTAATTTTCCGCCTCGTCGTGCTTTTCTTTGTCTGGTTCGGCGCAGTGGGTTCCCTGCCGCTGGTCTTTGCCTTGGCCGATACCGGTGCGGCAACCATGGTGATCCTCAATATCATCGCCATCGTGCCACTATCCGGTGTGGCGATTAAGCTGCTCAAGAATTACAACGAGCAGCGCAGCCACGGCATCGATCCGGTATTCCACCGCGACATGATGCCGGAGCTGAAGGGCGTAGAGTGCTGGGACGGATCGGATCCTGTCACTCGCCGCAGCGAAGAGGATCGCCGCGTGTTGCGCGATAAGGGACACCACGACCGCTATTAGAAATTAGGGAGGCAGCATGGCACTGGAAAGAATGACTGCTTTTGTCCATGGGCACGTCCAAGGCGTGGGCTTTCGCTGGTGGACGCGCTCCCGTGCCTTGGAACTCGGTTTGAGCGGGCATGCCACCAATCTGAGAGATGGCCGGGTGCAGGTGGTAGCAGAAGGTCCGCGGGAGAAATGCGAGGAATTGCTGGGACTCCTCAAAGAACAGCCGAGTACGACTCGGCGCCCGGGAACGGTGGATTTGGTTGTCGAACAATGGGCTGCCCCTAAGGGCGAATCTGGCTTCATTGAACGCTAACTCGCAGCACAAGCCCGCTGGAGCGAACCGCCAGGCTCGGCTGGGCAGCTGCGTTCAAGGCTTGCTAAACTTACCCAAATGCACCTGAAATCGCTGACGCTGAAAGGCTTCAAATCATTCGCGTCGGCGACGTCTCTGAAATTCGAGCCGGGAATTTGCGCCGTCGTCGGGCCAAATGGTTCCGGCAAGTCCAATGTGGTGGACGCCCTGGCCTGGGTTATGGGTGAGGGAAGCGCCAAGACGCTGCGCGGCGGAAAGATGCAGGACGTCATCTTTGCCGGCGCCGGTGACCGCAAGGCTCTGGGGCGCGCCGAGGTCACCCTCACCATCGATAATGCGGACGGTGCGCTGCCGATCGAATACTCGGAAGTGTCGGTCACCCGCCGCATGTTCCGCGATGGCGCCAGCGAATACGAAATCAATGGCTCCAAAGCGCGCCTGATGGATATTCAGGAGCTGCTATCTGATTCGGGCATTGGCCGCGAGATGCACATTATCGTCGGCCAGGGCAAGCTTTCTGAGATCCTGGAATCGCGGCCCGAGGACCGGCGCTCGTATATCGAAGAGGCCGCGGGTGTGCTTAAGCACCGCCGCCGCAAGGAAAAAGCGCAGCGCAAGCTCACCGGCATGCAGGCCAATTTGGATCGCCTGCAGGACCTTACTGATGAGTTGGGCAAACAGCTCAAGCCTTTGGCCCGCCAAGCAGAGGCCGCGCAGCGCGCCGCCACTGTGCAGGCTGATCTGCGCGACGCCCGCCTGCGGCTGGCAGGAGATAGAGTGGTGCGCCTGCGCAGCAAGTTTCAGGAGGCCGAGCGCGCGGCCGAGGTTTTGGCCGAGCAAGTAGAAGAAGTTACCGCGCAGCTGGAAGAAGCAACGGGTTCTCAGTTAGAAGTGGAAGCCCAGCTGGAAGAGGTAAACCCCAAGGCGGAGGCGGCTCAAAAACTGTGGTTCGACCTGTCCACGCTATCCGAGCGCATTTCCGCGACCCAGCGCATTGCGGAGGAACGAGCGGCCAATGCCGGCGCACAGGTGGCCTATTCCGGCCAGGATCCGGATGACCTAGAGTCTCGTGCTGCCCGCGCGGACGAAGAACATGCAGAGCTTCTCGCCACAGCGGAGGAGGCTGCGGAACGTCTGGAGGCTATCCGCGAAGAGGTAGCAGAGCGCCGTGAGGCATTCGAGGCCGCTGAGCGCGAGCACATGGCGCAGCTGCGTGCCATTGCGGATAGGCGCGAGGGCGTCGTCCGCCTCATCGCCGCGGAAGAAAAGGCGGCAGGCCAGGTTACTTCGGCCGAAGAGGAGCTGGCGCGCCAAGAGGAGACCCTGACTTCTACCAAGCAACGCACCCAAGCTGCCCAGGCGGAAGCCGATGAGGCGGCGGATAAGCTGCAGTCTTTGGCCGGCGAGCGTGAGCCGCTCGAGGAAGCTCATGTGCGGGCGGCCAGTGAATCGGGTGCGGCCGATAAGCGTTTGGAGCAGCTTCGCGATGAGCAGCGCGAGCGTGAGCGCGCTGTCTACACGTTGCGCTCCCGCATCGATACCTTGGCCCAGACTGCGCCGGAAACGGTTGATGTAGGCGAGCAGTTCCAACCGTTGGCGGAGTTCATCACCACCAAGTACGAGACGGCGGTAGCTGCCGCGTTGGGTGCTTTTGCAGAGGCCCAGGCGGGCGAGATTTCTGCCCAGCTGATTGCGGACTTAGAAAAGGGCACGCGCTCCGCGCTTATCGACGTCTCCGTGGCCGCCCCCTCCTCTTCCTGGCGCGTGGATGCGACATTGCCCGCAGGCACCTCGTGGTTGCTCGACCACATTGCGGTGGTTCCAGAGGTATCCGCAGCGCTGCACCGCCTCCTTGCGGATGTCGTACTCGTCTCCGATGTCGCGGAGGCGAAAAAGCTGGTGGCAGAGGATCCCCGCCTGCGTGCCGTCACCGAATCCGGCGTGGTGCTGGGTGAAGGTTGGGTAGAAGTAGGCACCGGTGCCTCATCCACCGTCGAGGTTTCCGCTCGCATCGCGGAGGCAGAGGAGCAGTTGGAATCTGCCACGCAGGAGCTGGAAGAACTCTCCGGCACGCTCGAGGGCGCGAAGATTGCGGCGGAGGATGCCCGGGTGACTGCAGCCTCGGCGAAGGCAGCCTTGCGCGAGCACGATACCGAAGTTGATGCGTGGAAGCGCGATCATCAACGCCTGCTCAAGCAGTACGAGGCTAATAAGAACGAGCACGAGAAGGCCGCGGCGCGGGCGACCGAGATCGAGGTCAAGCTCACCGAAGCCCGCACGCAGCTTGCCGCCGCCCGCGATAGGCTCGCCCGCGTCGATGCGGACGAGCAGCCCGACGAACCTTCTTCGGTAGAGCGCGACGAGGCCTCCGCAGCATTAGAGCAGGTCAAGTCCATGGAAATGGAGGCGCAGGTGGCGGCCCGCTCGGCCCAAGACCACGTGGGTCAGGTAGCGGGGAAGGGTGAGGCGTTGCGTCGCCAAGCGCAGCATGAACGCCAAGCCAAAGCCCGCCATGAGCAAGCCATGGCGCGCCGCAAGGCCCAGGGAGAGTTGGCCGGTGCGGTAGCCAAGCATTCACGCGATCTGGCCGCGCGCGCCACGCAGCTGCTTGAGCGCGCTACCTCTGAGCGCGATGACTACTTTGCGCAGCGCACCTCCTTAAACTCGCAGCTGCAGCAGGTCAAGCAACATGTCTCGGCCGCGCGGCAGCAGCTGGACCGGCTGACCAATCGCGCCCATGACTCGGAAATTGCTCGCTCCCAGGCGCAGGTGCGTGTGGACGAAGCAGAAGCCAAGATTGTGGAACAGCTGGGCATTGCGATTTCGGATCTCTTGCAGGACTACACTCCAGGCGAAGATTTCGACCGCCGGGCGGAAAACGCGCGCTTGAAGCAAGCAGAAAAGGACCTCAATTCACTAGGCAAGGTCAATCCGCTCGCGCTGGAAGAATACAAGGCTTTGGAGGAGCGCTATTCCTTCCTGTCCACTCAGTTAGAGGATGTCATCCAAGCCCGCAAGGATCTTGCGGGCGTTATCGAAGACGTAGACGCGCAGATTTTGCAACTGTTTACAGATGCATGGCACGACGTCGAAGCAGAATTTCCAAAGGTTTTCCAGACCCTTTTCCCCGGTGGCGAGGGACGCCTTATCCTCACAGAGCCGGAGGACATGCTCACCACCGGCATCGAGGTGGAAGCACGCCCACCGGGCAAGAAGGTCAAGCGCCTGTCCTTGCTATCTGGTGGCGAGAAGTCGCTTACTGCGCTTGCGATGCTGGTAGCCATCTTCCGCGCCCGTCCCAGCCCGTTCTATGTCATGGACGAGGTTGAGGCAGCGCTTGATGACGTCAACCTGCGCCGCCTCATTGCCCTCTTTGAGGAGCTGCGAAAGGACTCGCAGCTCATCGTCATTACGCACCAAAAACCGACGATGGATGTTGCCAACGTCCTTTATGGCGTAACCATGCGCGGCGATGGTGTTACTCGCGTGATTTCGCAGCGCATGAATCCCGCAGGCAGCGCCCCTGGAACGGAGCAAGCCAGCGAGGATGCTACTCGCTTGGGTGTAGATGCTCCCCGCGGTGACGAGGCGGGGAAGTAGCCTGGGGTTCGTCCACTTCCCGCAGGCCCCCTTCCGCTATAGGAGGGGGTTTGACGTGCCGCGAGCTGAGAAGACTGGCACTATAGAGGCATGAATTCTTTATGGTTATGGATCGGCATTGCGATCGTCGTCATCGTGCTGATTATTCTTCTCGTGGTAATCGGCAAAAAGCGCGGCGACGCCAAGAAGGTGTCCTTTGATAAGCCTGCTGAGGAAGAACCGAAGCAGCTGACCCAGGAGCAAAAGTCCGGCAACTATCAAGCCAAGTCCGGCTTTAACTTCGCTCCTGCTGGCGGCGCTAAGGAAGCGCAGAAAGCCCCGGTTCAGGCGGACAAGCCGGCTCAAGCACAGCAGGCAGCTAAGGCAGAGCCGAACGCTGCAGAACCGAATGCTACTGACATCGCCAATGAGCAGCTCAGCGGCAAGACCTCGCAGCCGAAGGAAAAGCCGCAGGCACAGGCTAAGCCGCAGGCTGATAAGCCACAGTCTGCTCAGCCCACGGCCGATGCCGCGGCAAACAAGCCCGTGGCCGACAAGCCTGTGGCCGAAAAGCCCGTGGCAGAGGAACCAGAAACCAAACCGGCACAACAGCAGCGGAAGCCGGCGAAGACCGACAAGCCGGCAGAGCCTACTAAGCAGGCCCAGGCCCAAGCGCCAGCGGAGGAGAAGAAGCAAGCGGCAGAATCTTCCGCTGATAAGGCAGATAAACCACAGTCCAAGGGAACTGGCGCTGCGGCCGCGGCTGCTGCTGGCGCGGCAGGCGTAGCGGGTGCGGCAGCTGGGGCGTCGGAAAGCGAAGAATCGCACGCGGACCGTGCCCCGGAAGCGGCTGGGCAGCCAGAAGCTGCACCCAAGCCGGAAGAGCCGGCAGCTGCCGAAAAGGCGGAAACTCCAGAAGACGTTGTCTCCGTGGAAAATGCCGAGGTAGCAGAGGAGTCCCCAGTCTTCGACGAGGTTGTTGAAGACAATGATGCCGAAGACATCGAAGAGCGAGTGGACGACCGCGAGGAAGCCGAAGAAGCCGCAGCCGCAGCCGAGGCACAAACCGGTGCCGCCGAGGCGGCCAAGGAACAGACCGAGGTTCCAGAGGGAGAACCTGCTCCAGCGCCAGCTCCGCAGGATGATATCGCACCCGCTGGTGGACGTCTTGGCCGTTTGCGTGGACGCCTTTCGCGCTCGCAGAATGCCATCGGCCAGGGGCTCATGGGAATTTTGTCCGCAGGCGATCTGGATGAAGACGCCTGGGAGGAAGTCGAAGACACGCTCATCATGGCGGATTTGGGCACCAAGTCCACGATGAAGGTGACTGATTCCCTGCGCGAAAAGATTGCAGAGCGCGGCGTTTCCAGCGAGGATGAGGCACGTGCCATGCTGCGCGAATGCCTCATTGAGGCAGGTCACCCAGAGATGGATCGCTCCATTAAGGCCATGCCGAATGAGGGCAAGCCAGCAATCGTCATGGTCGTCGGTGTCAATGGCACCGGTAAAACCACAACCACCGGCAAGCTTGCTCGCGTGCTGGTAGCCATGGGCCACAAGGTCCTTTTGGGTGCTGCCGATACTTTCCGTGCTGCGGCTGCTGATCAGCTTGAGACGTGGGGTCGCCGCGTTGGCGCCGATACCGTGCGCGGCAAGGAAGGTGCCGACCCAGCATCTGTAGCCTTCGATGCGGTAGCAACCGGCGTGGAACAGCAAGTAGATGTGGTCTTGGTCGACACCGCAGGTCGCCTCCATACCTCCACGGACTTGATGGACCAGCTGGGCAAGGTCAAGCGCGTGGTAGAAAAGAAGACCGATGTGGACGAGGTCCTGCTGGTATTGGATGCCACGGTGGGGCAGAACGGCCTTACTCAGGCGCGTATTTTCCGCGAGGTAGTAGATATTACCGGTGTGGTTCTCACCAAGCTGGACGGCACTGCCAAGGGCGGAATCGTCTTCCAGGTACAAGAAGAATTGGGCGTACCAGTCAAGCTTGTGGGCTTGGGCGAAGGCGCCGATGATCTCGCGCCATTCGAGGTTGAAGGCTTCGTCGACGCCCTGTTGGGTGAGAAGTAGTAGCTAAGCTTGTAGCTCCCCCTGCATATCGGGTGCCACGTACGTGCGCCACGGTGTGCTGGGGGAGTCCTTCGTTTTCATGGGCGAGTTATAGAGTGCAGCAATCTTGCGAATTCTTTCGCTCTCATCTCGCTGTCGTTTCACAGACTATGCAAAGAGGCCTATGCAATTGGCGCGGGAATAAGTCCTGCTGAGCGCCTGTGAATTCTCTGCCTGCGAGCGTAATTGTGGCGGTTGTACTCGCCTTTTACGAAACGTAGAGGAATGCTGCAATGTGGTTTGACCTTGGCGGGAATGGTAGCCTGAAAGGGCTGTATTTAATGCGAAATCCGCATTAAACCTAGACCAAGGTTCGTGAGGCAAGTATTTCGTGACGCTACTTTATGCAGTCCTCCTCGCGGCGCTGGCAGTGATCTTGGCACCGGTAACCGTAAAGGTTATTGACCGAAAGGCAGGCTATCCACTAGCTGGCCTTTTTCTTATTGCAGCGGTCCTCATCGCCAAGGAATTTCCTGCCATTGCAGCCGGGGAGGAATTAAGTTTCCACGCCACTTGGGTGCGTGATTTCATCGCACCAGGCGTCGACGTAAGTTTTGCTCTCCGCGGGGACGCGTTGAGCATCTTCTTCGCTATGTTGGCACTGGTCATTGGCGCCGTCGTTTTCACTTATTCGGCGGCCTATCTGCCCAAGAATGAGGGCAACACCAGCTTTTATACCTTGATGACAGCGTTCACGCTGTCCATCTTGTTGCTGGTTCTGGCCAACGACGTGGTGGTTTTGTTCCTTGCCTGGGAGCTAGTCTCCTTGGCTTCGTTTATGTTGATCGCTCGCTCCGGTTCCGGCGGCGAGGCTGGTTCGCAGCGCACCTTAATCCTGACCTTTATTGGCGGATTGACCCTGCTGACTGGCTTGGGTATTGCCGCGACGGTGACCGGATCGACTACCGTATCTGCCATCTTGGCGTCCCCTGTATGGACGGAACGCCCAGGGGTAACGGCAGCCGTAGCCGTGTTGATTGCGGCGTCCGCCTTTACCAAGGCGGCGCAGTTCCCATTCCATTTCTGGTTGCCAGAGGCTATGGCCGCCGCCACGCCGGTATCGGCTTTCCTTCACGCGGCAGCGGTGGTCAAGGCCGGTGTGTACCTGCTTATTCGCTTTTCCACCATCTTCCACGATGTGGCGGTGTGGAATTGGTTGCTCATCGTCGTAGGCATGGGCACCGCGGTCATGTCCGCGGTATTTGCAGTGCAGAAGACGGATCTGAAAAAGCTTACGGCCTATTCCACCGTCTCCCATCTGGGCTGGATCGTTGCCACCATCGGTGTGGGCACCCCGTTCGCTATCGCCGCAGCGCTGGTCCACACTCTGGCGCACGCGCTGTTTAAGTCCTCGCTGTTTATGCTCATTGGCGTCATCGACCACGAGGCTGGGTCGCGCGATATTCGCCGCCTTGGACCGCTGTGGAATAAGATGCCGTGGACCTTCGGTTCCGTAGTAATCGGTGCAGCCTCGATGGCTGCGGTGCCACCGCTTTTGGGCTTTGTGTCCAAGGAAGGAATGCTTACCGCGTTTGAAGACGCCCCGATTGGCGGCGCGGGCCAGGTAATCCTTCTCATCGTTGCCGGTATCGGTGCTTTCTTTACCTTTACTTACTCCGCAAAGATTGTCTTCGGCGCCTTCTTTGACGGACCTCGCGACATGGGAGATGTCCATGAAGCACCAGTGTCGCTGTGGCTACCTGCAGCTTTGCCGGGCTTTATGTCTCTGCCGCTGGTATTTGTGCTCGGGCTCTTTGATGCCCCGATCGATGATGCAGTGGCTGCCGTGGGATTGGAGCATCATTCGCACCTTGCCCTCTGGCACGGGCTCAACGTTCCTTTCCTTATCTCGCTAGTGGTCCTCATCCTCGGCATTGCCGGTATCTTTGCCCGCAAGAAGATGTGGGCAAGCTTTGAAGCCCACGAGTTCATGCCGCGTAGCGGCAATGATTTGCTGTACTCCTTGATGAAGGGCTGCTCCCAGTTGGGGCGCGTCTTGGGCAAGATGTCCGACTCGCATAATCCATCCCGCCACATGCTGCCGATTGTCATTTTGATCATCGTGCTGGTTGCCACCACCCTCATCCGCGATGGCGTCGACGGGGTAGCACTGCAGCCACGGGTGGATGGTTTGGATAACCCATGGGACCTGCTGCCACTGGGCATCATCGCCCTAGCGATGTTTGGACTAGTGCGCACCCAGAACCGCTTGACGGGTGCCATCATGATTGGCATTGCCGGCTCGGGCGTGACCCTGCAGATGTTCCTGCTGGGCGCACCTGACGTGGCGCTGACCCAGTTTATGGTGGAGGCCCTGTCCGTCATCGTCATGATGATGGTGCTGCGCTACCTGCCAGAAACCTTCCATCCGGTGAAGAACAAATCCCGCAAGACCGGCTCCATCGTCATTGCGGTCTTGGCCGGTGTGGCTGCGTTCCTGGGCGTGTGGGGACTCATGGGCCGCCACGAGCGCTCCGATTTGGCCATGTGGTACCTGGACAATGCTCCGGATATCACCGGCGGCGACAATGTTGTCGCTACTATCATCGTGGAATTCCGTGCACTCGATACCTTGGGCGAGCTTTCCGTTCTGGGTATGGCTGCGGTGGTTATTGCAGCCATCACTACGACGTTGCCGCGATTCCCGTTCAAGTCGGGTACACGCCCAGCACCGTTTGGCCAGTCCCAGCTGAACTCCGTGCCATTGCGCAAGGGCGTGCACGTTGTTGTCCCGCTGTTGGTCATTATGTCCGTCATCGTTTTCTTCCGCGGGCACAATGCCTCCGGTGGTGGCTTCCCCGCAGCGCTGATCATGGGCGCGGCAATCGGGCTTATCTATCTGTCCCGTGGCTCCGATGAGATTGTTTTCGGCCGCATGACTCCGATTCACCTGACCGGTATTGGCATCATAACCGCCTTGATCGCCGGCTTTGTGGGTTACTTGCACCACGGCTTTGGCAATGGTGGCTTCTTGGCTGCAATTCATGCCGAGGCCTTTGGCCAACACTGGACCACCTCGCTCATCTTCGACTTGGGCATCTACCTAGCCGTGCTGGGTATGTTGACCATGGCGATTAACGCATTGGGTGGCTACCTGCGCCCAGGCACGGAGCGTGACTTCTTGCCATGGGTTCATGATGATGATTCCGCGCTGCCGACGACTCCACGCATTGCGCTTGAAGACATCGACGATCCGTACCCAGACCCGATCAACCCTTCGACCGATCCGTTGGCCTTGCTGACGCCTTCGGAAGCAAAGACGAAGAGGAAGAATAAGCGCTCCGCGGCTATCCGGGGAGGGGAGAAGTAATGATCCTTGCATTGACTATTGCTTTGCTCATCGGCAGTGCTGTCTATCTCATTCAGCAGCGCGGCCTGGTACGCATCGTGCTGGGCATGATGGCCTTTGGCCACGGTGCCAACCTGATGCTGCTGGCTACGGGCGTGTATTCCTACCGTGGAGAGTCCTTCCCGTCCCAGGTTCCGCACGATCAGATGGCCGACCCGCTGCCGCAGGCCTTTGTGCTGACCGCCGTCGTTATTTCCATGGCAACCTCGACCATCTTGTTGACGATGGCGGCCATGGGCAAGAACGACGACACCGACGTGGTGGAGCCGGTTGATGACAACACCATCGACCATGCCTTTTCGACCTTGGGTCGAGACGCCCAAAATCGCCAAATTTTGGAAGAGTCCACCAATCAGCTGGACCGAATCGGTCAGGTGGACCACAACACTCCCGTTGCAGAACGCGGGGCAACTCAACAGAAGGAGGATGACAAATAATGGCTGATGCTGTAGCTCAACTCCTTCCGCTATTTCCAGCGGTCCCGCTGATTGCAGCGGCCTTCGCGCTGCTAGCACCGTGGCGTGCGGTGCGCGATTCCATCATGCTTATCATCCCGGGCGTTGGAATTTTCGCCGGCTTGGGCCTGCTCATCTACACCATGAACAATGGGGTAGTAGCCCATACCGTTGGCCTCTACCAAGGCAATGTGGGTATCCCGTTTGCGGCCGATGCCTTCTCCGCGTTGATGATCATTACTACGATGATCGTCGCGTTTGGTGCCAACTGGTTTGCCATTGTGGGCGGAGAGACTAAGTCTCGCTACTATCCTTCGCTCACCCTGATCTTGATCACTGGTGTGTGCGGCGCATTGCTCACCGCCGACCTCTTTAACTTCTTCGTCTTTATTGAGGTCATGCTTTTGCCGTCCTATGGCCTTATCACCATGTCTGGTACGTGGTCGCGCTTGGCAGCCGGCCGTGCCTTCGTCTTGGTTAACCTTTTCGCCTCCACCTTGTTGGTTGTTGGCGTGGGTTATATGTATTCGGTTACCGGTGCGGTTAACCTGGGCGCGCTGAAGGGCGCAGCGGCAGGCAATGGGCCGGTGACCGTGGCAGCAGGCTTGATCCTCATTGCGATTACCGCCAAGGCCGGCGTGTTCCCCGTGCAGTCGTGGCTGCCACGCACCTACCCAGGGACCTCGGCCGCGGTGATGGGCCTGTTTTCCGGCCTGCACACCAAAGTGGCCGTCTACATGCTCTACCGCCTCTACGTGCAGCTATTCGATCTGGAACAGCGCTGGAATGTGATGATCATTGTCATCATGATTATTTCCATGATGATCGGTGCCTTCGGCGGCCTAGCGGAAAATTCCATTCGCCGCGTCCTCGGCTACCAGATGCTCAACGGCATGCCTTTCATTTTGGTCATGCTTGCGTTCACCTCTGATGACCCACGTCGTGCACTGGCAGCTGGCATCATGTACACGATTCACCACATGCTGACCGTTGGTTCGCTGATTTTGGCTTCTGGTGCCATTGAGGAAACCTACGGCACAGGCTTGCTCAGCAAGCTTTCCGGCCTTGCTCGCCGCGACCCCATCATCGCCTGGATCTTCGCTGCCGGTGCATTCTCCGTCGTGGGCTTCCCACCGTTCTCGGGAATGTGGGGCAAGCTGATGATTGTCTTCGAGATTGCCCGCGTGGGCGGTGCTTGGGCCTGGATTGCTATCGCGGCCATCATCATCGCTTCCTTCGCTGCCTTCTTGGCCATGCTGCGCGTGTGGCGCAAGGTCTTTTGGGGCAAGGGCCTGCCGGAGGACAAGGTCCCAGATGAATTGGTCATCCGCAAAAAGCTCATGGCCCCATCCGCGGCTCTCATCCTTGGTTCGCTGTGCATGTTCATCTTCTCCGGCATCGTCCTCGATGTCGTGGATTCTGCAGCGGAGCAGCTGCTGGATACTAACGCATATACTGAAACCGTCTTGGGAGATGAGCCGATTGCCGTTCCCAATATCGATGAAATCCAGGAGGGCCGTTAAATGAACGCAATTGTGTATGCATTGTGGCTCATCAAGGAGATTTTCGTCGCCGGCATTAGCTTGGCACTGGCGGCCTTCAAACCGGATAACGAATATAACCCGGTTATCATTCGTTACCCACTGCGCGTGACTAGCGCCTGGGAGATCTTCTGGTTTACGTCCTCCATTACCGCAACCCCGGGCACGCTCTCGCTCGGTTTGCGTGAACCGCCCCGCAAGGGTCTGCCCCGCATCGTGCTGGTACAGGCCGTCCAAGGATCCGACCCAGCGGGGATCGTCGCTGATCTTGCTGATATGGAACAGCGCCTCGCCCCGCGGGTTAAGGACATCGATTACGGCGTCCCGGGTCAAGGGGAGACTACAGAATTGGATGAGGCTTTCTACGAGTATCCGCTCGAGTCCGTCGGTCGTTATATGCGCTCGCCAGACTTGGCTCGGGCGGAGGACACTCCGCTTTCAGAAAGCGAAGCGGACGTCGAAAAGCCAAAGCGCCGCGCCCGCAACGTACAACGCAGAAAGGAGACCGAGCGATGATTGACTTTGCCACATTGTCCCCGTTCGGCTGGGTCGTATTTGTATGCGTATTCATCATGGGCATCGCCACGTGGTGCGGCGTGCTGCTGGCGCTTCGCACGCGCGATGAGCTCACCCGCGCCATTACCTCGGATATCGTTTTCTACGGCATGATCTGCATGTATTTAGCGTGGTCGATGACGAATAATGCCCCGATGGCGTATTACATTGCACTCCTCGGAGCCATTGCCGCCGGTGTGCTACCGACGCTATCGATGGCCCGCATCATTTCGAAGGGCAGGCGATAATCCATGGCCATTTCTGAAATTATCGCTTCGGTCCTGCTCATTATCGCTACCATCTTGGTGGTCGCTACGGTGGTGTCTCTCTGGCGCGCGCCCGATGCCCTGACCCGTGCCAACCTGCTGGGCCCCACTGTGGGACTTGCAGTACCGCTGATTATCGTGGCCAAGCTGGTCGTAGATTTTGGCCGCGATGGCTTTTCCTTGTGGCTGCTTATCCAGGCACTAATCGCCTGCTTCGGTGTTTGGATCATCGGCTCGGTAGGTTCCTTTTATCTGGGCCGTTCCATCTATGGCGTAACCGTCACCGACGTCAAGCACGCCAAGCACACCAATAAGGAAGTTCAGACCGTGCAAGCAGAGGAAGACGATATCTAGTCCTCTCCAGCTCCTTCTGGCGGCGAGCCCTTTCTGCTCCTGCGCGTAGCTGCGCGGAGAACAGAACAGCTCGCCGCTTTTCTGGTTGCACAGTGGGGTCTTCTGAACCCACCCGCACCCTGGATTCACAATGTGGAAAAGTTGCACAGCAATTGTTGTGCTCGGGCTAGAATGGGTGCACGTTATTCGGTGCTTCTAGACCCGCCCCGAAGAGATTGCAAGGAGTAACAATGAAACTCATCACGGCCATCGTTAAGCCCTTCACCCTGCCGGAAATCCGCCAGGCTTTGGAGCAGCAGGAAGTACGCGGCCTCACTGTTACAGAAAGCCAGGGCTTTGGGCAGCAACGTGGGCACAGCGAGGTATACCGAGGGGCAGAATACGCCACTGACTTCGTGCCTAAGGTCAAGCTGGAAGTTGTCGCGGCCGATGACCACGTTGAAGACATCATTAATGCCATTGTGGATGCTGCCTACACGGGCAAGATCGGCGACGGCAAGCTGTGGGTAGCCCCAGTTGAAGATGCTATTCGTGTGCGCACCGGCGAGCGCGGCGAGGCGGCACTTTAAGCCCGCATGCATACCGCCGCACAGATTCGCGCCGAGGCCCATGCCTCGGCGCTTCGTGTATTGCGCAGTCTCGAGCTTCCACCTGGAACAGCGCTCGCTGCCACCGGATCCTTTGCCCGCAATGAGATGACCCCGCACTCGGATATTGATGTCATCCTCATCTATCCGGAAGGCCACGAGCCGGATCCGACTCTGGTGGAGCAGCTGTGGTATCCCGTGTGGGATGCCAAGTACCGCCTGGATTATGCCCTGCGTACCCCACAAGAGTGCGGGGCGATTGCTGCCGAAGATGCCTCTGCCGGCTTTGCCCAGCTGGATTTGGCCTTTGTAGCAGGGCGCAAGGTTCTAGTGGATGAGGCGCGGGCGCAATTGCTCGCGGCGTGGCGGCGCCAGCTGCAGCGCGGCTTTGATGACTTTTTGGATACCGCGATTACTCGGTGGAAACGCTCGGGCGCGGTGGCAGCGATGACGAACCCGGACTTGAAGAACGGGCGCGGGGGACTGCGCGATATTCAGCTCTTGCGCGCGATGGCTTTGGGAAACCTGTGCGACTTTCCAGATTTGGACGTTGAGCAGCGGCTGCTTCTCGACGCCCGCACGCTCCTGCACGTCACAGCCCGGCGCCACCGGGACATCTTGGATCCCGAGTTCGCCGCGGATGTAGCTGCGGACTTGGGGTTTGAAAGTCGTTATGCCTTGACGGCAGCTTTGGTCAGTGCTGCGGCCACGGTCAATAAGGCGGTGGAGCGCGGCCTTGCAACCGCCCGTGGGGTGCTAGGCCGTAATGCTTCAGTGTCCGGCCGGGGCCGGCGACGCCCGCTCGATGTGGACGTCGTGGCTGAGGCCGGCTGCATTTTCCTCTCCCGCAATCCAAATGTAAAGGACCCGTGGCTGCTCACCCGCGTGGCGGCTGCCGCGGCGCGCACGGGATATATCATCGCCGAGTCCACGTGGCACCAGCTCCAAGACCTGCCCGAGCTGCCGCCACGCTGGCCGCGGGCAGCGGTGGATGATTTCTTCGCTATTTTGTCCTCCCCGCGATGCACGCCGCGCGTCATACAGGACTTGGACCGCTATGGCCTGTGGGAACGCCTAGTCCCGGAATGGGGGCATGTGCGCGGCTTGTTGCCGCGCGAGCGCAGCCACGTCAATGCGGTGGACCATCATCTCATCGCTACGGTAACGCGGTGCGCGGAGATGCGTACCTCGGTGGCTCGACCGGACTTATTGCTTTTGGCGGCGCTTTACCATGACATAGGCAAGGGCTACGGGCGCCCTCATGCCCAAGTAGGTGCGGAGATGATTACCCGCCAGGCAGCCCGTATGCGGTTGAGTGTTGCCGATAGGTCGCGCGCCCAAACCCTGGTGGCAGAGCATATTACCTTGGCGCGGTTAGCGGCGACGATGGACCCGGCTTCCGATGACGCTCGCGACGCCCTCTTGGCTGCCGCGCATTATGATCAGCTAACTATTTCCCTGTTAGCGGTGTTGGCTGAGGCTGATGCCCAATCGACCGGGCCTGGCGTGTGGACACCGCGAGTGGAGCAAGCACAGAAGCTGATCGTCGCGCGGGCACTTGAGGCGCTCAAACCACGTGTTCTCGACCGCCCTGATGTGCATGTATCGCTATCTAGCGAAGGCGTTGCGCTCAAGGTGGATTGGGAAGACCAAGAAGTCAGCGTGTCGTGGTGCGGTACCTCTCAAGGGGAGCTAAAGCGCATCTTCGCCTTGTTATCGGCTCTCGGATGGACCATCGTGCGGGCTAATATCGTTCGCGAGGAGGACGGTGCCTATAAGGCGGAGTTTTTCATCCGCACGGTGCAACAGACCCTAAAGGAGGCAGCGCAGGAGATAAGGTTTATTCAGTCCTATAACTCACGAACTTATACGGAGCTGCCGGCCATTGCTGGAGAGGTGACCACTGCGGCATTCGATGTGGGCGGCATTTTGGTCATCCGGACGGTCGAGCGCATCGGCGCTTTAGGGCACTTGGTAGAGGCATTGCCTGACTTTGTATGGCTGCGCCATGAGATTATGGGCGCGACAATGATCGTCAATGTGTACCTTGCCGGGCAGGTTTCTCGCGCTACCGTGGTGGGGAATGTGACCAGGGCCCTGGCTAGGGACTAAGATTGAATAGTTGAACTTTAGATCGATCTAAATTAAGGGAGCGCATCCGTAGTGTTTGACTCACTATCAGACCGCCTACAGTCAGCCCTGGCGGGCCTGCGCGGTAAGGGCAAACTGACCGAGGCTGATATCAATGCCACCGCTCGCGAGATCCGCCTCGCGCTGCTGGAAGCCGACGTGTCTTTGACCGTCGTCCGTGGCTTTATCAAGCGCATCAAGGAACGCGCCCGCGGCGCGGAAGTCTCTGAGGCGCTCAACCCGGCGCAGCAGGTAGTCAAGATCGTCAATGAGGAGCTCATTGAGATCCTCGGTGGCGAGACCCGCCGCCTGAACTTGGCTAAGAACCCGCCGACGGTGATCATGCTCGCCGGCCTACAGGGTGCTGGTAAAACCACCTTGGCTGGTAAGTTGGCCAAGCACCTGGCTAAGCAGGGCCATACCCCGATGCTGGTGGCCTGTGACTTGCAGCGCCCAGGCGCGGTGCAGCAGCTGCAGATCGTCGGCGAGCGCGCTGAGGTGCCGACCTTCGCACCGGATCCGGGAACCTCCCTGGACTCCAATGAGCATGAAATGGGTACCTCGCACGGTGACCCGGTGGACGTCGCCAAGCAGGGCATTGCTGAGGCTAAGCAGAAGCAGCACGATGTGGTCATCATCGATACCGCTGGCCGCTTGGGCATCGATGAGACCCTGATGACGCAGGCACGCAATATCCGCGATGCCGTCAACCCAGACGAAGTCCTTTTTGTCATCGACTCCATGATTGGCCAGGATGCCGTGCAGACGGCCGAGGCCTTCCGCGATGGCGTGGACTTTACCGGCGTTGTTCTTACCAAGCTGGACGGTGACGCCCGCGGTGGTGCGGCCCTGTCTATTCGTGAGGTCACCGGCAAGCCCATCATGTACGCCTCTACCGGTGAGAAGCTCGATGATTTCGATGTCTTCCACCCGGAGCGCATGTCCAGCCGCATTCTGGGCATGGGTGATTTGCTCTCCCTTATCGAGCAGGCTGAAGCAACCCTGGACCACCAGAAAGCTGAGGAGGCAGCCTCTAAGCTCGGCTCTGGCGAGCTGACGCTCAACGACTTCCTTGAGCAGATGCTGATGATCCGCAAGATGGGCCCCATCGGCAACCTGCTGAAGATGATGCCCGGCGGCAAGCAGATGAATGAAATGGCCGCCATGGTGGATGAAAAGCAGCTGGACCGCATCCAGGCGATCATCCGCGGTATGACGCCGCAGGAGCGCGAAGACCCGAAGATTCTCAATGCATCGCGCCGCAAGCGCATTGCTAATGGTTCTGGTGTCAGCGTTTCCGAGGTCAACCAGCTCATTGAGCGCTTCAACCAGGCTAAGAAGATGATGTCCAAGATGGCCGGCCAATTCGGCATGGGCGGCATGGGTGGTCGCTCCGCTACCAAGAAGAAGCCCAAGGGTCGCAAGGGCAAGAATGGCAAGCGAAAGAAGGGCAAAGGCGGCGGTGGCAACCGTGGCCCGAAGATGCCGGGCGGTATGCCGGGCATGGGCGGAATGCCAGGAATGCCCGGTGGCGGCGGCATGCCGTCCATGGAGGAGCTGCAAAAGCTCCAGCAGCAAATGGGCGGCGGCGGTGGCATGCCGGGTATGCCAGGTATGCCAAAGATGCCGAAGGGAATGGAAAATATCGACCTCGACAACCTGGACTTCGGCAACGGCAAGAAGTAGTGTTCCCCAGCCTTAAGACATAAAGAAGGAGGCTTCCGCGTTGCTGCGGGAGCCTCCTTTTTTGTGCGGCTTGCCGACGCCGCCCTAAGCCCCAGCGCGCCTTTGCATGAGGCGCCTTCGTTTTCGGGGCTTGAGCACGACCGAGCTATGGCCTAGACGGCATCGTCTTGTGCGGCGTTGGGGTAGGGGACTGGGTTGGCATGTTGCTTGCCGGCGTCGGTAGGCGCTGCGGGCGCTTGCTCCACGGCTCCTGCAGCCTGCTCCGGTGGAATATCAGGGGCTTCCTGCTGGACTTTTTCCCCGTTGAGGAAGGGCTTTAGGGCCTCGCGGATCATCGGCATTGCTGATTCCGCAAAAGCATTGGTGATGTGGTGCATGTCGCGGTAGACCATCGTATTGCCGATGATGACTGGGCAGTCACCATTGGCATCGCAGAACCACGGAGCGGTATCAATCGAGAGCATATTTTGGTACTTCGACAACACGACTGCACCGGGATCATAAGGCTGGTAGACCTGCTCAAAGCGCATGCCGCAGCCGTAGGCATCTTCGGTAGCGACGTAGCACTCATCAAACTCGCGTGGACGGCCTTCTTCATCAAAGCCCCACGGGTTATCGCGGAAGCCCAAGAAGGGAATATCGCGTTCGGCCAATTCATCCCAGAATGCCTGGTAGCCGGCGGGCACTGCATCGGGGCCGGTGCCATATTCATTTTGCGGGCGCGTGGTATTCGAGATAACCAAGGCTGGGTTCGCTTCTTCGATGCGTTCCATGACCAGCTTGCCCCACTCGGCGCACTCTGGGGTCACGGTGACATCGTCACCCAATTCAATCGGGCAGCCCTGGCGCAGCAGTGGAACTAGCTTAAAGCCCATTTCCTTGCCTAAGCGGTCCAGCGGGGCAGAATACTGCTCCGCGTGGGAACCGCCCACCAAATAGACTTCCTTCTCTGCGTTGAGGTCACCGAAAATGCAGGGGGTCTTTCCGTCCTTGCGGGTTTCGAAGAAGAAGTCAGCAGGCTGGCTATCTGGTACGAAGCACCAATTTGTCGCTACTGGTGGCTGGATTCCGCCGGCCAGAATCGGATCAGGCTTGACCTCCACGTTATCCGGCGGGGTGATGTCGTTGATGAACGTCGTTGCGCCGGGGTAGAGGGCAGGGTCCAAAAGCTCTGCATCAGCATCATCAAGGGTGCGCATCCACAGTGGCTGGACAGCCAAGAGGCCGACAACGGCCGCGGCGACTACAACACCACCCACACCGCGGGCGGCACCGGCGGGTTTCTGCAAGGTCGACAGGCCCTTGCGTACCGGCAGATCCTCGGCCGTGGGGCGCTTGCGATGCTGGCGCAGGGGCTTCTCCAAAAAGCGGTGCGTGAGGTCTGCCAACAACAGCGAAATGGCGATAATGATGACGCCCAACCACCACGACGGGGTTTCTTGACCCAGGTAGGACGTGGACAAAATAAGCAATGGCCAGTGCCACAGGTAGAGCGGGTAGGCTACATCGCCCAGCCAGCGCGCCTGCTTGGAAGCCATTGCCTTGGAAATCTTGCCACCGCCGCCCAAGATAATGAGCACGGCGCCGCCTAGTGGCAAAAGGGAAAGCGGGCCAGGATACGCAGTGGTATCCGCGATGATGGCACCGGTAAAGACGAGCATCAAAAGGCCCAGACCAGTAAAGAGGTCATAGAGGCGGGCCGGAATCTTCCAGGAGGAACCGTAGATAGCCAGGACCGCGCCCAAGGTTAACTCCCAAGCGCGCGACCAGGTGGAGTAGTAGTTCTCCGGAGTTCCGTAGAGGCCGTGGCGCGAAGCATAGGCAAAAGAAGCAATCGTGACCACGATGAGGATTGGGCCAGCAATCTGGTTGACCTTGGGGAAGCTGCGCTTGCCCAAGGGCTGTTGCTTCGGCCGGAACTTCATGATGGCAGCCAAGATGAGCGCAAAGGCAATGCCCATGATGTAGAACTGGCCCTGCACGGCCATGGACCACATGTGCTGCAGCGGTGAGGTATCAGCTGCGGCCGCTGTGTAGTCGGCGTTTTGTTCCGCTAGCTCCCAGTTCTGGTAATACAGCATGGTGGCTGTGATTTGTTGGGTGAGCTCGGTGCGCATGAGCTGCGGGGTGAAAATGCGCACTAGAATGTAGGTCACGCCGATGACCAAAACCAAGCTTGGTACCAGGCGCCGCAAGGTGCGCCAGATGGGCCACCATGGGTTCAGCGAGGCGTTGGGCTTGCTCGCGTAGCGCAGCTGGGAGCCCAAGAAGAAGTAGCCGGATAGCAGCAGGAATACGTCGACGCCGCCGGATACGCGTCCGACGAATACGTGGTAGATAACTACTAGGCCGATGGCAATACCGCGCAGACCATCAAGGTCATAGCGGTACCGGAAATTTCGCGGTGATTCTTTAGTCATAAACTGTCTTTTCGTGCGCCTATGCCTAGATGGTGGGGCGGAAGGCGCGCCATACATATGAAACGAAATGTCTATATTCGGCCCTTAAGGGTACTCTGCTTCACTATCGCAGGCATAACGAACCTGCGTGCGTGGCGTAGTAATTTTTGAAAATGCAGCTACTCGCGCTAAAATATCCTAGGTTATTTACTCGGATATTCTGAGCTAGATAAACTGAAGAACGTAATATTCTGCGTAGCACCGTTCCCGTCTACGGTCGGCCGGTATGTCACGCGCAGATAAAATCCAAGGGTTGAACCGGCGCACAACCTAGTGCGCGTCTGTACTGCCCAGTGACTAGTAAAGGAGCCAACATGGCTGTCAAGATCAAGCTTCAGCGCCTGGGCAAGGTCCGCGCTGCTGAGTACCGCGTTGTTATTGCTGATGCCCGCACCCGTCGTAACGGCAAGGTCATCGAGAACATCGGCATCTACCACCCGAAGGAAGAGCCTTCCCTCATCCAGATCGACTCCGAGCGTGCACAGCACTGGCTGTCCGTTGGCGCACAGCCAACCGAGCCGGTTCTCGCTCTGCTGAAGGTCACCGGTGACTGGCAGAAGCACAAGGGTCTGCCGGGTGCAGAGGGCACCCTGAAGGTTGCTGAGGAGAAGAAGTCCAAGCTGGAGATCTTCAACGAGGCACTGGCTGAGGCCAACAACGGCCCGACCATCGAGGCCATCACCGAAAAGAAGAAGAAGGCCAAGGAAGAGGCTGAGAAGAAGGCTGCTGAGGAAGCTGCTGCTGCAGAGGCTGCCGCTGCTGCCGCCGGCGAAGCTGACGCTGAGGCCGAGGAGAAGGCTGAGGAAGCTTCTGAGGAGTCCGCAGAGTAATCTGCCTCCCTTGCTAAACGCATAGTGCTTTAGCTCCGGGCCCCGCCGCTACGATCACTGGTCGTAGTAGCGGGGCCTTTATAGTTGGCGGAAGAACGCCGGAACACGATAGCGACCGCGCATGCTAGTCCTTGACGGGGCTGCGTGCGCGGTCGCTACTGGCAGTGACACGCTAGGAAACGTGCGTCATCCATGTCGGGGATTTGCAAGTTCGCCCTTAGTTCTGTGGTTTGTAGTTGGGGTAGCGGCTGTAGACGTTAGAGGGATCCTTAAAGTCCATACCGCGCAGGGCGCCTGCAACAACCGGTGTGAAAAGCTCGAGAATCTGCTCGCGTGGAAGCCGGGACAAAGGGCCGTCGATGGCAAGTACGGTAAATCCATGAATGGCCGACCAAGCCAACAGGGCATTCTGCATGAAATACGTGGCGTCAGTGGTGTTGTCCAGCGCTTCCGCGTGGCGGGACAACAGGGCGAAGAAATCGCGAATCTGCTGTAGGTGATCCATCTTCGGATCATCTTCCGTATTGGGATCTACGCCAAGCATGAAACGCAGCGCCTTCCACTCCAGCATGCAGCGGAAGAAATTGGTTTCATCTAGGGCAAACTCGAGGTAAGCGTAGCCGATTTGCATCAGGTGTTCTGGAAAATCTAGGCCCACTGCTGTCTCGGTAGTCTCGTGTAAACGCCGGACCAACTCATCGGTGGCAAGTTCAGCGACCTTATCGTGCAGTTCTTCTTGGTCCTTGAAATGGCGGTATGCAGAGGTAGGGGACACTCCTGCTTCGCGGGTTACCGCACGGACGGTGATGGCATCGGGGCCACTCCTTTTGCCCAGTTGAACCGCGATACGGAGCAGCTCATCGTGGAGGTTTCTATGATGGTAGGGCTTATTGTGCGTTTCCATAAAAGTCATTTTATCAACAAAACCTATGTACGTATAAATTATTTGGTCAGCATGGTGAGCAGCAAAATTGCGGGGGTGGAAGGGTTGCCGCTCTCGCTTGTGGCCTCGACTTTATGCACCTCATATGCAGGAAGGTGCACGATAGAGCCGGGGGTGAGCGTGATGGTTTCATTGCCATAGCTGAAGTCAAGCTCACCGCGCAGCGCCTGCACGGTGATGGGATGTGCGGCCTTGTGATCGGGCAGAGACTGTCCTGGTGCGAAGCTAAAGAGAATGAGGTTGGCACCATCAGCGCTTAAGACGCGCTGTACGCCCGGGCGCGGGCGGTGCGGATCGGTATCAGGCGCGATGTCCAGCAGGTTTAGCGCGGACATGACGGAATCCTCACTTGAGTGAGAAGCCGCGCCAAACGTGTCCGGGGAGTTGGTCGGTAGATCGCTCATGAGCCCACTTTAACGACAATAAGACTCAAATTCTGGGTTTGCTTTCCAAAGCGCCAAAATTCATGACTGACAAGGGCAAAGAGGTCTGTGTTGTAGACTTTCCGCTATGGAATTGATGATTGGTCGCGTGATTAAATCGCACGGCGTGAAAGGTGAAGTCGTAGTCGAGGCCACTACGGATGAACCGGAGGTGCGCTTTGCGGTAGGGGAAGTTCTTCAGGGGACGCAGGGTAAGAAGGAGCACACACTAACTATCAAGGCGGTCCGGAGCCATAAGGGAAGGCTGCTCGTTACCTTTGAAGAGATCAAAGACCGAACAGTGGCGGATAGCCTACGTGGTACCAAGTTCTTTGCCGCTCCGCTCGACAGTGATGATGATGGCTTTTATGACCACGAGCTGGAAGGGCTTCGCGTACTTCTGGCGGGCGAGGAGATCGGTGAGGTCACATCGGTCATCCACGGCGGAAGTCAAGATTTGTTGGAGGTAAAACTCGACAACAGCAAGGAGGCGCTCATTCCCTTCGTGCATGCCATTGTTCCTGAGGCGAACCTAGAGGCTGGAACGTGCACCATCGATCCGCCGGAAGGACTGCTTGACCTATGAGGCTTGACGTCATCACCATTTTTCCGGAGTACCTGGACCCGTTGCGGCATGCGCTTTTGGGCAAGGCCATTGAACAAGGTCGCCTTGAAGTAGGTGTGCACGATCTGCGGCAGTGGGCTACGGATGCGCATAAGTCTGTCGATGACTCGCCGTTCGGTGGTGGCCCCGGCATGGTTATGAAGCCAGACGTTTGGGGGCCGGCGCTCGATAGCGTCGCCACGCGGGAAAGTGCGCCCAATCTAGAGTCTGCGTTGCCACACCTAAACCGTCCGCGCCACGATGAATTAGAAGGGGTTGAGGCGCAAGCCTATGCGGTTGATGCCACGGCCGATGAGGATAGCGACCTCCCACTGCTTATCGTGCCGACGCCAACCGGAAAACCGTTTAGCCAAGCAGATGCGCGGGCGTGGTCCAATGAGGGGCACATTGTTTTTGCCTGCGGGCGTTATGAGGGCATCGATCAGCGCGTGGTGGATGACGCCGCTCGACGCTACCGCGTGCGCGAGGTTTCCATCGGCGATTATGTGTTGATCGGTGGGGAAGTGGCAACGTTGGTGATTGCTGAGGCAGTAGTGCGACTCATCCCCGGCGTGCTGGGAAATAAGCGCTCTCATGAGGAAGATTCTTTTTCTGATGGTCTCTTGGAAGGCCCGAGCTATACCAAGCCGCGAGAGTGGCGTGGCCTAGCCGTGCCGGAGGTGCTCACCTCGGGAAACCACGGGTTGGTAGACAAATGGCGGAGGGAACAGGCATTGCTGCGCACGTGGCAACGCCGTCCCGAACTTTTGGAGGCGGCTGAGCTCGATAAGGACGACAAGGCCTTCATCGCGCAGTTGGAACAAGAAGCCAACACCCAGGGTGAAGGCTAATGGAGGTAAGCGCTGACCTCTCGGTACTCTTAGTAACCCAGGAGTGGGCGAAAAGCCTCGAAGCATTGCCAGAGGAGCTGCGTGCACGGGGCTTTGAGCCGCTAAGTATTTTCACTCTCCAGGTAGCGGAGGAAACCTCGGAAAGCAGCCCGCTAGCGCAGGAGTATCGCTTCAAGAGCGGTCAGTGGCCACAAGGAATACCGGTGTGGCGGCTCATCGTAAACGGAGAGACCACGCAGCCCCTGGCCACTGTGGCTTCCTCGGTAGCAGACTGCTTGCCGCCGGCAGCCTCGTGGGTAGGCAGTGCGGAAATCGGTTTTACGGAGATGGGGCTTGGTGCCCCGGCGGTGTGGCGGGCGGATTCTGGGTTATAAGCGGAATCTGGACAATTATTTAGCGCTTTTTCATGCCTAAACTGCAGCGCATATGCCTTCTAAGGTTATAGTGAAGGGGACATTCCCTCTAGATTCCTATTCCCAAGGTGGTCCCTGAATTATGACGGCTCCCAATGGCAATAACTATGGTGGATATAACCAGCAGCCGCCTCAGTACAATCAGCAGTATTATTCCCAGCCGCAGCAAAGCGGTGGCGTAGGCGGCGCCACCATCGCGGCAATTATCGCAGCAATTGTGGCGGTCATCGCGGTGGCCGCCATGGTCATCATGTTCGTGACCAATAACAAGGATGATGCATCGACTAGCGCGGCCGCCGATAGTCAATTCCAGCAGGCTGATGCCAATAGCGGCTCCGGCTCCGGATCTAGCAAGCACTCCGGTTCCTCGTCCAAGGACGATGCTGAGGATGAGGATGAAGATTCCAGCCCGGTCACGGTGACCAAGACTAAGGATGCTCCAGCTCCAGCGCCGGCACAGGCAGCGTCTTCTGGCAGCAGCAATGGGCACTCTTGGAGTGACTTCACTAGCTACTATCCAGCTACCAGCAAAACCTCCAGCGGTTTTGCCAGCAACGTCTATACCGCGTTTATGAATAACTGGGTCGCCGGCGGCGGCACCGGCGCTACCTTGAGCGTCTACTCGCCGGCCACCGGTGGTACCTACACCATGTACTGCTCCGGTAGCTCTTCGCGCGTTTCCTGCTCCGGCGGCGATAACGCCCGCGTGGTTATCTACTAAGAGCGCGCCGCAGCAACCTCCTTTCCCTTACTGGGAAAGGAGGTTTTGTGCGTCTAGGGGGCGTCGGCAAGCGAAGGCAGTGGAGGGGCCGTGCGGTAAATTGGGTGGGTCTAATCCCAAACCTCGAGAAAGAGTGAGGAGACCACGTGAATATTGCGGCCACTATCGCCGCCGAGCTCAACGTCAAGGAATCGCAGGTTTCTACCGCGTTGCAGCTGCTTGCGGAGGGCAATACAGTGCCCTTTATTGCCCGCTATCGCAAGGAGGCCACCGGTGGGCTGGATGACTCCCAGCTGCGCACCATTGAAGAGCGCGCGAACTATCTAAAGGAACTACAGGAGCGCAAGGAGACCATCCTTGCGGCGATTGAAGAGCAGGGCAAGCTTGGCGACGCCCTCAAGGAGCAAATCCTTGCCTGCGAGACCAAAGCGCGCCTAGAAGATTTGTATCTGCCGTATAAGAAACGCCGCAAAACCAAGGCCGATATAGCCCGCGAAGCCGGCCTTGAGGAGCTGACCGATAAGCTCATTGCGGATCCCAACGCCGCTCCAGAAGAGTTGGCACAGGCCTTTACCACCGAGGGCTTTGAGGACACCAAGAAGGCCCTCGACGGCGCCCGGGCCATCTTGGTGGACCGCTTCGCGCTCGACGCGGACCTGGTGGGTGAAGTACGCGAGCGCATGTTCACTGAAGGCTCCATGGGCGCGCACGTTGTTGAGGGCAAGGAGGCCGAAGGCGCGAAGTTTAAGGATTACTTCGATTTCAACGAGCCCTTCCACAAGCTGCCTTCGCACCGCATCTTGGCGCTGCTGCGTGGCGAGAATGAGGGAGTGCTCCAGCTGCAACTAGATGCCGGCGATGACGCCGATTACGAGGATGTAATCGCCTCCCGCTTCGAGCTGGATCGCTCCTCCAAGTGGCTTGCCGACGCCGTCCATTGGGGCTGGCGCACCAAGCTCTATATTTCCTCCAGCCTGGACGTTCGCATGCGGCTGAAAGAGATTGCGGAGGAAGGCGCGCTGAAGATCTTTGCCACCAATTTGCGCGACGTGCTGCTCGCGGCACCTGCTGGCCAGCGTGCCACCATCGGCTTGGATCCGGGTTACCGCAATGGTGTGAAGTGCGCGGTAGTGGACAAAACCGGCAAGGTGCTCGATACCGCCATTGTCTACCCGCATCAGCCGCAGAACCAGTGGAGCCTAGCAGTTCAGACGCTATCGGCCCTGTGCGCCAAGCATTCTGTAGACCTTATGGCCATCGGCAACGGCACCGCCTCCCGTGAGACCGAGAAGCTTGCTCAGGAAATTGCGGACCTTATTAAGCAAGCTGGGGGTCAGCGACCCACTCCTGTGGTGGTTTCGGAGTCCGGCGCCTCGGTCTACTCAGCCTCGCCGCTTGCAGCGGAGGAATTCCCCGACATGGATGTCTCGCTGCGCGGTGCGGTTTCCATCGCTCGCCGCTTGCAGGATCCTTTGGCTGAGCTGGTCAAGATCGATCCCAAGGCTATTGGTGTGGGGCAGTACCAGCACGACGTTAACCAGACGGCGCTCGCTCGCACCCTTGATGGCGTCGTGGAAAGTGCGGTAAATGGTGTGGGCGTAGATCTCAATACCGCTTCCGTCCCGCTGCTTGAGCGCGTAGCGGGTGTCAATTCCACTATCGCCGCCAATATCGTTTCCTACCGCAATGAACACGGTTCTTTTTCTTCCCGCAAGGAACTGAAGAAGGTACCGCGTCTGGGGCCTAAGGCCTTTGAACAGTCTGCGGGCTTTCTCCGCATCAACGGCGGTACCGATCCGCTGGATTCCTCTGCCGTACACCCAGAGGCCTATCCTGTCGTCTCCCGCATCGCGGAGAAGACGGGCCTGGGGATTTCTGAACTTATTGGCAATACCCGCGTACTCAGCATGCTGGCGCCAGCAGACTTTGCAGACGAGACTTTCGGCATTCCTACGGTGACCGATATCATCGCCGAGCTGGATAAACCCGGACGCGACCCGCGCCCTGAGTTCAAGACCGCCACCTTTAAAGAAGGCGTACATAAAGTCTCCGATCTCACCCCGGGCATGATTCTCGAGGGCACGGTGACAAACGTGGCGGCATTTGGCGCCTTCGTGGATGTCGGAGTCCATCAGGATGGCCTCGTCCACGTTTCTGCCATGAGCCACAAGTTTGTCTCCGATCCGCACGAGGTCGTGCGCTCTGGCCAGGTGGTCAAGGTGAAGGTCATGGAGGTTGATGTGGAGCGCCAGCGCATCGGTCTCTCCCTCCGTTTGGATGATGAACCGGGGCAGCCGGCCCCTAAACGCCGCGGTGATTCCCCACGCGGTTCCGCCAAATCCGGAGCCAGGGGCGAAGGAAAGCGCTCTGGCCACAAATCTGGGCGCGGATCCCGGGACGGCTCGCGCGGCCGCACTGGCGGTCGAGGTGGCTCCGGTGGTGGTGGAGCCATGGCCGATGCCTTGAAGAAGGCAGGCTTCTAATCGTCGTGGACTAGCCTTTCTACCTGCTGCTTTTTGCTCCCATCGTTGCGGACGGTGGGAGCTTATACATTCCAGAGGGGAGAATTCCTCCACGACGTGGGGTCCAATGCGCGCCGAGATTGTTTCAAAATGGTAAGTTTGCCAAAACTAAATAAAAGACGCTTGGTGCCATTTTAATTACAAGGAGAGGGAAATGAGCAAAGCTGCTAAAGCCAGCCATGGCAGGGGAGTGTTGGGTTGGCACCGCGTATTGGACTGGCGTCCGCGCAGTGCATTGGCACGGTTGTTCATCGTGTTCTTCCTGGTTGCACCCATTATTATTGCCGGAACCATGATGTGGGCGATGTGGGACCCATCCAAATACATGCGCAAAATCGACCTAGCGGTGGTGAATGAAGACGCGGGCGTCAACAAGCAAGGCGTTGATACCAACTACGGCGTTCAGGTGGTAGAAGGGCTGCTGGATACCGATTACCTGAATTTCGCAGAGGTGAATAAGGATGAGGGGGATCAAGGGCTGATTAAAGGCAAATATCTCCTGGTGGTGACCATCCCTGAGGACTTTTCCAAAAAAGCGGTGTCCATCATCAGTGATAAGCCCGTCAAACCTGAAATTCACTTCGCTAGCAATGACTATTACGGAACTAACGGCTCCGTTATTTCTTCGAGCCTAATCCCGCAGGTGCAAACCAGCGTGGAAAATGCAATCTCGAAAAAATACGCTGACCAGGTAATAGAAGGGCTCAATAAGCTAAGTGATGGAATAGGCACTGCCGCCGATGGTGCTAGACGTCTTGATGAAGGTGCCGGGAAGCTACAAGAAGGTGGAGGTCGTGCGGTCGCCGGCATAGGTCAGCTGGGAGCCGGTGCAGGAAAGCTACATGATGGAACTGGTGCGCTGCTTGATGGCACAAACCGTCTCAATGAGGGAGTCGGGCGACTCGATGAAGGTGCCGCTCGCCTGGATGACGGTGCCACACAACTTGCTGAAGGTTCCGATAAGCTGCTTGCTGGCACCGGCCGTCTCGCCGACGGTGCCGGCCAGATCGATGGTGGAGTCAATCAGCTCACGGGAATGCTTATCCCAGTGCTCAAACAGGCCCAGGTCGTGGTTCCTGCCCTGTCGCAACTGGTAGAGGTGCTGCGTAACTTGGGTATGGGGCAGCAGGCTGAACAGCTCCACTCGCTCGTATCCAAACTTGATCCGGCCACGAGTGGCAACATGGTGGATAAACTAGAGCAACTTTCTAATGGTACCGGTCAGCTGTACTACAACCTTTCAGATCCTAATTCGGAGTATCTGGGCGGCATGAACAAACTCAATGGCGGAGCGCACCGTCTAGCTGATGGCACGAAGGAGCTACACAGCGGCGTTGGCGAACTTGGCACCGGCGCCGCTCAGCTGCACGATGGCGCGAGCCGCCTCCACGACGGGACTGGCACCCTGAAGACGGGAACAGACCGCTTGGCAGCCGGTGGTGCCGAGCTCAAGGGTGGTATGGATAAGCTAAAGGCCGGTTCTGGTGAGCTCTCACAGAAGCTGGCAGATGGTGCAGCCAAAGCGCCATCTATCTCCAAACCGGAAGACTCAGCTCAAAACATGGCCGTTCCCATTAACTTCACCGCGTCCAATGTGCACCCAGTCCAAACAGCAATAAGCTCCACGGACCCCACCCGCAAGGACGTCACCGGCGGTGCCTCTTTGCTCTTAGTGCTCGTCTTTGGCTTCCTCGTCATGCTGCTGGTGGCTATGGTGTTTCCCTATTACCTCGGCCGTAAAGGAACCCCAGTTGCGCATCCTGCGCGCGGAATATTGTCTGCGTTCATCACGCTGACCGTGCTCAACTTCATTGTCCTTGCCTTTATGGCGCTGATGTCAGCAACTTTGGGGTGGGCACCGGCTAGCTGGTCCATGATTCTCGGGGTAGTAGCAGCGATCGCAGTGGTGGGTGCGGCGACTTACCAGTTCTTCCACGTGACTTTTGGGCGAAAGATTGGTGGCATCTTTGCTGCGGGAATTTTCGCCCTCGGTGTGATGGTCTTTGGTGGTGTGTGGCCGGTGGCCGCGATTCCCCGCCCGTTGAGTTTGATGCATCCTTTCCACCCGATGACCTACGCCAAAGGCGCATTCACGCGTGCCACTGATGGGATTCATGATGCGACGTTCTGGACTGGAATGGCAGCGCTGCTCGGATTTACCCTGATCGCACTTTTCGCCTCATATGTGGTCTTCCGCGCGCGTCACTTGGGTACGGCGAAAATCCTGGATGAGCACCTAGTCCGCTTCCCGGCTGCTGCGGCGGCGTAGCTTGGGAGGGGGGGGGGAGAAAGTAGTGCTGGGGAGAAATTTGGTTCCTGCCGGTGGATGTGGAAAAATAGTGCACCGTTCTATGTAACGGGCACGAACCGGTTAGGCAGTACGCCGCTAGGGTCCTCTGTCCCAAACTGAAAAGGAATATTGGCATGTCCAACATTATTGACAAGGTCGATGCAGCACAGCTGCGCGACGATATCCCGTCCTTCCGCCCAGGCGATACCCTCGACGTTAACGTAAAGGTTATCGAGGGCAACAACGAGCGTGCACAGCTCTTCAAGGGCATCTGCATCCGTCGCCAGGGTTCCGGCATCCGTGAGACCTTCACTGTCCGTAAGGTCTCCTTCGGTATCGGCGTTGAGCGTACCTTCCCGGTTCACTCCCCGAACCTGGAGTCCATCAAGGTCTCCCGCCGTGGCCGCGTCCGCCGTGCGAAGCTCTACTACCTGCGCGATCTGCGCGGCAAGAAGGCTCGCATCAAGGAGCGTCGCTAGTACTAGCGCGCTGCGCGCCAGCTTCCTCCTGCACCCAACTGTGGATGCAGGAGGATTTTTCTATGCCCAATTTCGCTTAATTCACAGTTGGAAGCCCTGATCTAAACGGAAAGTTGTCTGTGAATCCTCCTGCCGCGAGGGGGATAAGGCCGGAATCCGGACATGGGGTTGCTAGGATCTAGCGCGTGAATAAAGACAGCATCTCGCAGGAACAGTCGCCAGAAGGCGAGGGGGCCCACCCAGTACAGGGCGACGCCACCCAGCAAGGCAAAGAGGCGACTAAGAAAAAAGATATGCCGTGGCTGCTGGAAACCCTTCTGGTAGTGGCGACGGTTCTCGTGATCGTCGGACTATTCCAGAACTTTATCGGCCGGCAGTATGTGATCCCGTCGGGTTCGATGGAGCCGACCCTCCACGGCTGCGAGGGCTGCACGAATGACCGTATCTTTACAGAAAAGATCTCTTACTACGGTGACGGCGAGCCAGAACCAGGCGATGTCGTCGTATTCAAGGGCACCGAGGACTGGAATTCCAGCTACGTCTCACCGCGCTCGTCCAATCCGATCATTCATGGCGTGCAGGATGCGTTGAGCTTCGTATCCTTGGCACCGCCAGACGAAAACACCCTGGTCAAGCGTGTGGTTGCTACCGGCGGACAGACGGTGTCCTGCCAGGAGGGCGATTCTGCCGTCATGGTAGATGGCAAACCCATCGAGCAAGACTATGTGCAAGACCCGCCAACGTACCCGGTAGATGAGTCGACCGGCTCGGAGGCCTGCGGTGGTCCGTACTTTGGTCCCGTCGAGGTACCGGAGGGCAATATCTGGGTGATGGGCGATAACCGTACTGCTTCGGCCGATTCTCGTTACCACATGACCGATAAGTTCCACGGCACGGTTCCAGTAGAAAACGTCCGCGGCAAGGTGAAATTCGTATTCTGGCCGTTTACCCGCATTGGTGGGGTCGATGACCCGGACATTCAGGAATAAGCCTTCCTCCCAACGCCTGCGCACCCGGGATTTTCTCATCCCCGTGGTGGCAGGCTTTGTCCTGCTAGTACTCCTGCAGGCGCTGGTGGGGCGGATGTATGTCATTCCTTCTGCTTCGATGGAACCGACCCTGCACGGGTGTCCCGGCTGCAAAAATGATCGCATTGCCGTGCAAAAGGTCAGCTACTACTTCACGGACCCCAAGCCCGGGGAGGTGGTGGTTTTTGAAGGGCCCGAGTCGTGGAATAACGAGTTTGAGGTCAATCGCTCGCACAATATTTTTGTGCGCGGCGCGCAAAATGCCTTGGCGGCCGTAGGGCTGCTTCCCAATGGGGAAAATATCCTGGTAAAGCGCGTCATTGCTACCGGCGGGCAGACGGTGAGCTGTCAGGCTGGCGACCCTGCGGTCATGGTGAACGGAAAGCCTATTGACCAATCCTTCGTCCTCGATCCGCCGGAGATTCCCGTAGACCCCAGCGTGGGCTCGCAGGAGTGCGGTGGCGAGTATTTTGGCCCGGTCACCGTCCCCGAGGGAAACCTTTGGGTGATGGGTGATAATCGCACCAACTCCCTCGATTCCCGTGCACACTTGGGTGACCACCTGCAGGGCACCGTGCCGGTAGACAACGTCCGCGGGCGCGTTGAGGCCGTCATTTTGCCGCTTTCGCGTTGGGGCGGGGTGGAGCACCCGGAAATTTCGCATGCGGCGGCTTAAACAGCGACGCACCTACGAGGTCGCATTGAGCAAGGCCGGTTTAGGTCCGGTAGCCGGCGTAGATGAGGCTGGGCGCGGCGCCTGCTGTGGACCAATTACCATCGCGGCTTGTGTGATGCCTGATCGGCCAATCAAGGAGTTGGCAGAGCTTACTGACTCCAAGAAGCTCACCCCCAAACAGCGTGAGAAGCTCTTTCCACTCATTAAAGACAAGGCTGTGGACTGGTCTGTAGTGCATATTGGTGCGGGGGACATCGATAAGCGCGGCATCCAACACGCCAATATTTCCGGCATGCGCAGGGCAGTTGCGCGCCTGGAAGCGCGTCCGGGCTATGTGCTTACCGACGCCCTCTTTATCCCCGGCCTTACCCAACCCCACCTGCCCATTATCGGCGGCGATGCGGCCGCACGGTGCATTGCCGCAGCGAGTGTATTGGCCAAAGTCAGCCGCGACCACCTGATGCACGAGCTGGATGCGCGGTACCCCGGCTACGGGTTAGGCAGCCATAAGGGGTACGGAACCAAGGCACACGAGGCCGCAATTGCGGCGCTTGGAGCGTGCCCGGAGCACCGGATGAGCTATGAGAATGTCCGGCGCGCTCATGCGGAGTTTGCCGCGCGTGCCTAGCTAAAATCTAGCCTTTCTCGCGCTAAGCTAAAGCGAGCTAACCCACAACCTGGAGGTCCACCGTGAGTGCAGAGGAACTCGATAACTACGAGGCTGAGGTAGAGCTGTCCCTCTACCGCGAGTACCGGGACGTTGTCAGCCAGTTTTCCTATGTCGTTGAAACTGAGCGGCGCTTTTATCTGGCTAATGCGGTAGAGCTTATTCCGCATACCTCTGGGCCTGATGTCTACTACGAGGTGCGCATGTCTGATGCTTGGGTATGGGATATGTACCGCTCCGCGCGCTTTGTGCGCTACGTCCGCGTTATCACCTACAAGGACGTAAACATCGAGGAGCTGGATAAGCCGGAATTCATGATGCCGGAATAATTTTGTCAAGCCGGCGCACACGGCGCCGCGCCCTAGCTGTGGATAACAGAGTTGCAGAGCCTAGTTATCCACAGCTAGGGCCCTTTTGTTACTGCGTCCCTTGTGTAAGCCTTACCAGCTGCGGTGTTCTGTGCTGGCCAATGAATTTCCCAACGCACAAGGAAACCGCAATGCACTTTAATTCAGAACACTGCTTGGCCACAAAGAAGCCTCGTCATAAACAAGTCTTAGGCAAAAGGGGAGAGGCCTTCGCAGCGCGCTATCTGCGCGAGCGCGGGGCGGAAATCATCGCTGCCAACGTCTCTTATCGAGTGGGAGAAATCGACCTCATCGCCCGGGAACCTAACGGAACCATTGTCTTTGTTGAGGTTAAGACCCGCGCCAATTCCAACTACGGGGTAGCTGAGGCCGTAACCCCGCAGAAGCTCGCGCGCCTGCGCAAAGCCGCGGCGCAGTGGCTTGATGGAAAGCCACTGTCTGAGGTGCGATTCGATGTCATTGCCTTGGTCGCGCAGGGGAAAGGATTCGTGCTGGAACACTTCAAGGGGGTCGAAGATGGCTCTAGGTAATTGTTTGACTATGTCCCTCAACGGAGTTCTAGCCCAGTTGGTTGACGTGGAAGCGAACGTCGGTCACGGACTGCCGGGAATTCACGTTGTAGGCCAGACGGATACCGCAATCTCCGAATCCCGGGACCGAATCAAGACCGCAGCCTTTAATGCCCATCTGCCCTGGCCCAAGACCAAAGTGGTTGTTTCCATGTCCCCGGCTTCGCTTCCCAAATCCGGGTCCCACTTTGACCTACCCATAGCGCTGGCAATCCTCGCGGCACAGGCGGAGGCCGACTTTCCGTCTTATGGCAGCACTCCCTCGCCCGCCCAACGTCTCCAGCGCACCTTGGTACTGGGCGAGCTTGGTCTCGACGGCTCCGTTCGGTCTGTAGCAGGCATTATCCCCGCTCTTCTTGCCGCACGGGAACAGGGAATAACAACTCTTATTGTTCCGCCTGGCAATGCCGCCGAGGCCACATTGGTGCCGGACATGGACGTACTGGTTGCTTCGTCGTTGAAGGAGGCTTTCGGCTGGGCCTGCGGTAATCGTGGGCTGCCGCAAGCTGGAAGTTTTTCGGGTTCCCTCAACCCCACGCCAGCGGCGGCATCGCGCCTCGACTTTAGCGATATTGCTGGTCAATCCAATGCGAAATGGGCTGCCGAGGTTGCGGCCGCCGGCGGCCACCACCTGATGATGATTGGGCCGCCTGGGTCAGGAAAATCCATGATCGCCTCGCGTCTGCCCACCATTCTGCCTACCCTTACCCCGGACCAGCAGGTCGAAACCACTGCAATTCATTCGCTGACCGGGACCCCAGGTGAGGTTATCGAGCGCGCCCCGTTCATCGCCCCGCATGCCTCGGTTACTCGGGCGGCATTACTTGGTGGCGGTTCCGGACATCCGCGCCCTGGTGCGGTGAGCTTGGCTCACAATGGTGTGCTCTTTCTCGACGAGGCCAGTGAGGTAGCCGCGCCGGTACTCGATGGTTTGCGTGCCCCGCTGGAGGAAGGACACGTGCGGTTGGCGCGCTCGCGCCGCGAGGTAACTTATCCTGCTCGCTTCCAATTGGTCATGGCGGCAAACCCGTGTAGGTGTGCGGCCGAAGACCCGTCCAAGTGCAGGTGCAATCCGCACGAGCGCATGAACTATCTATCCAACCTCTCCGGTCCGCTACGAGACCGTCTGGATATGGTGGTCACGCTAACGGGTCAGGCGGCAACGATTAACGCGGAGGGAGAAGAGGAATCCGCAGTTATCGCCGAGCGCGTCGCCGCGGCCCGTGAACGCGCCGCCGCGCGCTGGTGGGCGGATGGCATCACTGCGCGAACCAATGGCGAAGTCCCTTCGTCCTATTTGCGCCGAAAGAGACCGGCCGCCGAAGCCGCGATGGTCATGCTGTCCGCTTATTTGGCAGATGGCGAAATATCCCAGCGCGGAGTGGACCGCGTATTGAAGCTCTCCTGGACCCTGGCGGATCTAGCAGGAAAGGCGCAGCCGGATCTGGACGAAGTGGGGCGCGCGCTCGATCTACGCGGCTCAATTAATGTAGGGAGGCTCGCAGCATGAGCGAACTTGACCTCTCTACTCCTTATGCCACCTGGGTATACCTCAACCGAGTGGTGGAAGGTCCTTCTGCGGCGTTGCAGGCCTTGCTTACGCAGTACCCAGCTGAGGAAATCGCCCACGGAATCTTTCACCGTGCTGACTGGATAGGCCCGCTTTTGGCGCGCACGGCCTCTCGCTATGACTGGTTGCGGCAAGCCGAAGATATGGCGGCAGCCGAAAGGGTCGGGGCTCGGCTCATTACGGCAGAAAGCCCTGAGTGGCCTACAGAGGAGTTTGACTCTGCATTCGGCTTCTATCAGCACAGCGGGGAGGCCCCAGCTACTTTTGATGACCAAGCATTGCCGCCGCATAGCCTATGGGTGCGCGGTGCGCCATTGCAGGCAGAGGTTGCTCAAGCTGTAGCTATCGTCGGTACTCGTGCCATTTCTCGCTATGGCTGGCAGGCCACCCACAACGTCGTGTCCGGATTGGTTCAGCATGAATGGACTCCAATATCCGGCGGCGCGCTGGGAGTGGATACCGTCGCGCACGAAACCGCCCTGCACAACAACGGGCGCACGGTAGCCATAGCAGCGTGTGGCATCGATAGGGACTACCCAGCCCGCAATGCCAACTTATTCGCCAAGATTGCGGACAACGGTTGCATCATCTCTGAATTCGCGCCGGAAACCGCGCCGAAGCGCCACCGGTTCCTAACGCGGAATCGCTTAGTGGCAGCGCTGAGCCACGGCACAGTAGTTATGGAGGCCGCGTTTCGATCTGGTGCATTAAACACCCTTAACTGGGCAGAGGCGCTTGGGCGCGTTGCGATGGCGGTGCCGGGACCAATAACTACTAGCGGTTCGTTGGGCTGCCACCAGCGCATTCAAGAAGGCCGTGCACAGTTGGTTACCAGTGCCGATGAAATTCGCGCTTTAGTAAGTCGCGCCGGGGAAGTGGACCCAGGCGCACAGTACGAAATCAATTTTGCGGCAACCATGACCCAACGCCTCTCCCGCAATGAGTTGCGCGTCTTTGACGCGACGCCACCGCTAGGGCAGGAGAAAGCAACGGCTGAGGACATTGCCCGCGAAGCGGGATTCCGTTTACCGCTGACAGTTCACTTACTACTGGCACTGGAAAAGATGTGCGTTGTCGTCCGGCATGGCAATACCTGGGCGCGCCGGGAAACGGAATAAATGACACCTGCGTATGGCGAGTACACTGCTGTGGCATGAGTGAAGATGGTAAGTCCGCGAAGGCTCCGAAAGTTGAGGGGCAGATGGCTGAGGCCATTGAGGACTTCGCGGATTTCCAACTACATGTCAAAGGCCGCGCAGAAGCGACGGTGCGCGGGTATCGCTCCGACTTGCGCGACCTTGCACGCAGTGTGCCTACCTTCGCGGAGTTTGACCTCAACAGCCTGCGCCAATGGTTGGCAGAAGCTGTTACGGAAGGAAAGTCGCGTTCCACCCTGGCACGGCGCACCGCGGCAGCGAAGGGTTTTTCTACTTGGGCAGTGCGCGAAGGGCACCTGAAGCGAGACGTTGCTGCCCGCCTAGTTACGCCCAAAGTGGGGCGTCACCTTCCCACGGTTCTCGCTCCTGAGCAGGCCGGCGAGCTTATGGGCAATGCGGTCTCTGCAGATGAAGTCCACTTCCTTCGCGATAGCGCCATCTTGGAGTTGCTCTACGCCTCCGGTACGCGCGTGGCGGAGTTGGTCCGGCTGGACTTAGGCGATATTGATTTTCAACGTGGTACCTTGCACGTCACCGGTAAGGGCAATAAGCAGCGCGTAGTGCCTTTCGGGCATGCAGCGGAAGACGCCTTAAAGCAGTGGATTGACAAAGGCCGTGGAGAAATCGCTGCGGCCGGTACTGAAGCGGTTTTTGTTGGCAGCAGGGGAGGGCGCATCGATCAACGCCAGGTGCGCCGCATTGTAGAAAAGGCCGCCAAAGTCACTGGTACACAGGGGCTTACCCCGCACGGGGTGCGCCACTCTGCCGCAACCCACCTTTTGGAAGGCGGGGCAGATTTGCGCGTAGTGCAAGAATTGCTGGGACACTCCTCGCTTAATACCACGCAGATTTATACCCACGTGTCCGCGCAGCGCTTGCAGCGCGTATACGACCAAGCCCATCCCCGAGCCTAAAGCGGTTTGAGGCGAATTACCGGCATATCCAGCAGGGTTAAAGGATCGATGTAGGTATCTTTGGCAATGAGTGCGCCCCAGTGCAGTCCGGGATAGCCATCGACGGGATTGCCTAAACGGCCTATCACTTGGCCCTCGCGGACTTCTTGGCCCTGCTTTACGGAGCCGTGCACTGGCTGATACGTCGTTCTCACTCCATCCGCGTGGTCAATGGAGACAACTGGTTTGCCAGCAACCGTGCCCACAAAGGCGACTTCGCCGTCTTCGGCGGCTACCACCGGTGAGCCCACCGATAGGGCCATGTCGACGCCGCGGTGGCCAGGGCTCCACTTCTGTTCTGGGGCATCGAATCCACGCAGCACCCGCGCCGGGCTAGGTTTGCCGGAAGCAGGGTCGACATAGGCCGTGGCCGGTGGGCAACACAAAATAAGAAGCGAAAGAAGGGTGAGGAAAGCGGCGGGGAGGAAGGCGGGGCGTCGGCAAGCGGGAAATGTGGAGGGGGAAAGAAACTGATTCATGGGCACAGTGTCCGCCGGAGGCAAGCGGCTGGGAAGTGAGTTCTCCTTTAGTTGTGGACAACTTGGGTTGCATGATGTGGTTGAGCTGGTTGTGACGATTGAGGCAAAGTGGCTGCGGCGAAGATGTGGATAAGCTGACTTCGGTTTGGAAAAACCAGCGTATGGGGATTATTCTTTGTGGCAGCAGTGTGTCCACCTCGTGGAGGCATTGACTACGCGCGGCGAAGTTGTCGCTTCCTGCTGGAAGGAAGAGACAGCCTGACGGTTGACGTGGTCCTTGGAAACAAGGTGTCAGCGGGGCCTTCGTTGCTAGGGTGCGGAATAAAACACCGCACAATTGGAAAACCGAAAGACAAGATAAAAGAAAGCGAGCGAATCATGGCAGTTGTAACCATGCGCGAGCTCCTCGACGCTGGTGTGCACTTTGGCCACCAGACCCGTCGCTGGAATCCGAAGATGCGTCGTTTCATCTTCACCGACCGTAACGGCATCTACATCATCGACCTGCAGCAGACGCTGACCTACATTGACGAGGCTTACGAGTTCGTCAAGGAAACCGTTGCACACGGCGGCACCATCCTGTTCGTTGGTACCAAGAAGCAGGCTCAGGAAGCAGTTGCTGAGGAAGCAACCCGCGTCGGTATGCCTTACGTCAACCACCGCTGGTTGGGCGGCATGCTCACCAACTTCCAGACCGTTTCCAAGCGTCTGAAGCGCATGAAGGAGCTTCAGGCAATGGATGAGCGTGAGGACGGCTACAAGGGCCGCACCAAGAAGGAAGTTCTCATGCTCAACCGTGAGCGCGCCAAGCTTGAGCGCGTTCTGGGTGGCATCTCCGATATGGCCAAGACCCCGTCCGCACTGTGGATTGTTGATACCAACAAGGAGCACATCGCGGTCAAGGAAGCTCACAAGCTGAACATCCCGGTTGTTGCCATCCTGGACACCAACTGCGACCCGGACGACGTTGACTTCCCGATCCCGGGCAACGACGACGCCATCCGCTCCACCAAGCTGCTCTCCGGCATCGTTGCCTCCGCTGTTGAGGAAGGCAAGAAGGCTCGTGAGGAGCGTCAGCTGGCTGCAGCTAAGGAAGCTGCCGGCGACTCCGCTGAGAAGGAAAAGCGTGACGCTGAGGCAGCTGCCGCAGCTTCCGACCCGGCTTCCGCGGAAAAGTCTGAGGAAGCATCCGCAGACAAGGCTGAGAAGTAGTCTTAACTTCTCGCTAGGAATCTTCCTTACCTGCGTTTAACTGAATACCCCACGCACTTTTGGTGTGGGGCAGCAAGGGAGTAATTCCTGCCCAAGGCTGTTTACCAACCCCCGCCACCGTGCTTTAACGGCGGCGGGGGTTGGTTTTATCTATGCTGGGTTCTGCTGAAGCCAGCTCCACCTTTATGCAGAGGTGGGAAAGGGGTGGTTTCTGCCACCCTAAAGCGGCGCGATTTCACCGCGTCGACTACGCTGTTTGAACGAACACTGTTTGATTTTCAAGGAGGATCGCCCCAACTATGGCGAACTACACTGCTGCAGACGTCAAGGCACTGCGCGAAGCTACCGGCTCCGGCATGCTCGATTGCAAGAAGGCTCTGGAAGAGTCCAACGGCGACTACGATAAGGCCGTTGAGTACCTGCGCATCAAGGGCGCTAAGAACGTCTCCAAGCGCGCTGACCGTGAGGCTACCGAGGGTCTCATCGCCGTTTCCGGCAACACCATGGTCGAGATCAACTGTGAGACCGACTTCGTTGCTAAGAACGAGGCTTTCAAGACCTTCGCAGCCAAGATTGCTGACGCTGCTGCTGAGGCCAAGGCAAACTCCGCTGACGAGCTCAACAACATTGAGATCGACGGCAAGAAGGTCTCCGAGGTCGTGGACGAGGAGTCCGCAAAGACCGGTGAGAAGCTGCAGGCACGCCGTGCAGTTACCGTAGAGGGCGACAACGTTGCCGTCTACCTGCACCAGCGTTCCGCTGACCTGCCGCCGGCAGTGGGCGTCCTGGTTTCCTACGAGGGCAGCGAGGAAGGCGCTCACGCTGCAGCCCTGCAGATTGCTGCAATGAACGCTGAGTACCTCACCCGCGAGGACGTTCCTGCAGAGATCGTCGAGAAGGAACGCGAGATCGCTGAGGCCACCACTCGTGAGGAGGGCAAGCCAGAGGCAGCCCTGCCGAAGATCGTGGAAGGCCGCCTGAACGGCTTCTTCAAGTCCATCGTTCTGCTTGAGCAGGCTTCCCTGTCTGATAACAAGAAGACCGTAAAGCAGGTTGCTGAAGAAGCTGGCACCACCATCACCGGCTTCGTTCGCTACGAGGTTGGCGCTTAAGCCCACCGCGCTTTAACAACTAGCCCACGAAGGACTATCCTTCGTGGGCTTTGTTGTGCGCTCACCGTGCCGACTCGTGCGGATGGACAATCCGCAGGAAAGGGACCGGCACGTCGCAATTGCCTACTGGCCTGCACCGGCGGGCGGTGTGAGGATGCGAAAGATATATGGGTAAGATAGGGCGGAGATTGAAACTGCCCCGCGTTAAGGAGACGAAGTAGGCGTGACTGCCGCAGATATTAAGCGAACCGGATACAAGCGAGTAATGCTGAAGCTGGGCGGTGAGATGTTCGGCGGCGGCAAGGTCGGCATCGACCCAGATGTGGTTGAAAACGTAGCCCGCCAAATCGCCGAGGTTTCCCGCCAAGGAATCGAGATTGCAGTGGTTATCGGCGGCGGAAACTTCTTCCGTGGCGCGGAGCTTTCCCAGCGCGGCATGGATCGTGCTCGCTCGGACTACATGGGCATGCTGGGCACGGTAATGAATTCCCTTGCATTGCAGGACTTCCTCAAGCAGCAGGGCGTCGACTGCCGCGTGCAGACCTCCATCAACATGGCGCAGATTGCCGAGCCGTACCTGCCGCTGCGCGCTGACCGCCACCTGGAAAAGGGTCGCGTGGTTATCTTTGGCGCCGGCATGGGCATGCCGTACTTCTCCACGGATACCACTGCCGCGCAGCGCGCCCTGGAAATTGGCGCCGAGGTTCTTTTCTTGGCCAAGGCAGTCGACGGAGTCTACTCCGATGACCCACGCACCAACCCGGATGCAGAACTGTACTCTGAAATCACTCCGCGTGAGGTCATTGAAAAGGGCCTCAAGGTTGCAGATGCCACGGCCTTTAGCCTGTGCATGGACAATGATATGCCGATTTTGGTCTTTAACCTGCTGGAGGAGGGCAATATCGCCCGCGCCGCAGGCGGCGAAGTTATCGGCACGCTGGTGCAGTCCTAATACTGTAAGGGCCGCGAACCTGCTACCTTTTTATACAGCCACCCCTATTCGTTTAAGGATGATTTAACCTCATGATCGATGAGATTCAGCTCGAAGCAGAAGAGCACATGACCGCTTCCGTCGAGCACACCCGCGAGCAGCTGGTGACCATTCGTACCGGCCGCGCGAACCCCACCATGTTCAACGGCTTGGTAGCCGAATACTACGGTGTACCTACCCCGATTACCCAGATGGCTACCATTTCCGTGCCGGAGCCGCGCATGCTGCTCATCAAGCCTTATGAGCAGTCCATGATTCATGAGATTGAAAACTCCATCCGTAACTCGGATTTGGGCGTGAATCCCACCAACGATGGTCAGGTTTTGCGCGTGACCGTTCCGCAGCTGACGGAGGAGCGCCGTAAGGAAATGGTGAAGCTGGCCAAGAGCAAGGGCGAGGACGGCAAGATTGCTATCCGTAATATCCGCCGCAAGGCCATGGAGCAGTTGAAGAAGCTGCAGAAGGACGGCGACGCCGGCGAGGACGAGGTCATCGCTGCGGAAAAGGAAATGGAAAAGATTACTTCCGGCTACATCGAGCAGGTGGACAAGCTGGTAGAAAATAAGGAAAACGAGCTGATGGAGGTCTAAGACCTCCCGTCATTGCCGCCGTGCCTGTCCCCGGCCGGCGGCGCTTTTTCTGTTCCGCGGTCTCCAGCTTCGAAGTTCGGGGTAGGGGCGAAGGCGCCGAAGAAGTCAACAGGGGCGCGAAAAGATGCAGCGAAAGGAGCCGGTCACGGTGAGTGACGCCATTAACCGCCGATTGCCACAGCCGAAGAATGGTGCAGGCCGCGATTTGCCGGCCGCTATCGGCGTTGGCGTAGGCCTTGGCGCACTTGTCGTGCTCGCCGTATGGGCCGGCCCGCTCGCGTGGTACGCGGTCGTCGCCCTTGCAGCTGGCGTTGCTATGTGGGAGGTGCTCAGCCGCCTGCGGGAGCATTCCTACTATATTCCGCGCACATTGCTCATTATTTTGGGCCAAGCCATGGTGTGGGTCTCGTGGCCACTGGGCGCGCCCGGGCTTGTGGCGGTCTATGTCACCGCTGTGCTGGCGCTTATGTTCGGCCGGCTTTTCCATAACGGTCGCCATCGCCCGCCAATTAACTACCTGCGCGATATGTCCGTCGGCATTTTTGTCCTGACGTGGATTCCGCTTTTTGCCACTTTCGCAGCCATGCTATCGCTGGTATCGACTCCGTTTGCCAGTGGTGCCGCTTCCATCGTGGTCTTCATGTTGTGCGTGGTGGCCTCCGATACTGGTGGCTATATCGCTGGCGTGATGTTTGGCTCGCACCCAATGGCCCCTGCAGTAAGCCCCAAGAAATCGTGGGAGGGCTTTGCCGGGTCCATCCTCTTTGGCGTGGTCACCGGAGCGCTTAGCGTGAAGTTCCTGCTCCATCACGATGCCTGGGTGGGTGGCCTGATGGGGCTTGGCCTTGTCATTTGCGCCACCTTGGGCGACTTGGTGGAATCACAGTTCAAGCGTGAGCTCGGAATCAAGGATATGTCGGCCTTGCTGCCAGGTCATGGCGGACTGATGGACCGTCTGGATGGCATGCTGCCTTCCGCCATGGTTACCTGGGTGGCCATTAGCTTCCTGGCAACGTTTACACCATAGGAGCAGCGGGTACGCGAAAGCCGCCTCTCCCCAATAGTCCGTCCTAAGAATGCAGGACAGGGGGAGAGGCGGCTTTTTGAGACTTATACCTGCTTAGCCTGCTTGCGAAGTTGGCGGCGCAACTCAAACATGCGCCAGCCACCGACTAGCGCCATGATGAGCGCTCCGCCAATGGCGAAGATGAGGAAAGCAATTCCGGCAGGGAACTCACCGGACCAGCCCAGGAAGTTCATGGGAACCTCGTGCTGGTTTTGCATGATGAAAACAATGAGAACAATCAGCAGCAGGAAACCTACGATGAGCGCGATCCACGTGCTGGCTGCGAAAGATCCCTTGGCTTTGCCGGAAGGCTGGGTGGAGTGAGAAGTAGAGTCAGAGACCGTCGGCTCTAGGCTAGGACCGGTTTCCCGTGCAGAAGTGTTTATCTCCGTCGAGGAGAGGTCTGCGTCGGAAGAAGAAAAGTCATCTGCGGGGTAATTCGGATTTGTCATGCATCCATTATTTCTTTAAACCTGTCGATTATGCCACTTGGCACGGCTTTCAATTGGAAAAACCCACGCAGACCGTGGAAAGATGGGCAACATTATGGCTCAACCAGTGAAACTTAACTTCTCCGCCCCGCGCCGCGGACTTCCCCCTAAGCACTTCGCGGACCTGACCGAAAGCGAGCGCATTGATAAGCTCGCAGAAATTGGCCTGCCTAAATTCCGTGCAAAGCAGCTGGCTAAGCACTATTACGAGCACTATACCGACAATGTGGAGGATATGACCGATATCCCCGCCGGCAAGCGCGAAGCAGTCAAGGAAGCTTTCTTCCCTGAGCTCATGCAGCCTATCCGGACTACTTCCACGGATGACGGCGAGACCACTAAGTCTCTGTGGCGTTTGCATGATGGCACGCTGCTGGAGTCGGTTCTGATGCGCTACCCAGGACGCGCTACGTTGTGTATTTCCTCCCAGGCCGGCTGCGGTATGGCCTGCCCGTTCTGCGCTACCGGCCAGGGCGGTCTGGACCGTAACTTGTCCACGGGCGAGATCGTTGAGCAGTTCCGCCATGCTGCAGCCGCAATGGCGGCAGAAGGCGGCCGCCTGTCCAACGTGGTCTTCATGGGCATGGGTGAGCCACTGGCCAACTACAAGCGCGTGGTACAGGCTGTGCGTCAGATTACCGGCCAGGATGGTGCCGGCTTTGGTCTTTCCCAGCGCAACGTGACCGTGTCTACCGTGGGCTTGGCTCCGGCAATTCGTAAGCTGGCGGACGAGGATTTGGCCTGCACGCTCGCCGTTTCCTTGCACACTCCGGATGATGAGCTGCGCGATGGCCTCGTGCCGGTCAATAACCGCTGGTCCGTCGATGAGGTGCTCGATGCTGCGCGTTATTACGCGGATAAGTCTGCTCGCCGCGTGTCCATTGAGTATGCCCTGATTCGTGATAAGAATGATCAGGATTTCCGCGCGGATATGCTGGGCCGCAAGCTGCATCAAAAGTTGGGCTCCAAGGTTCACGTCAATGTCATTCCGCTGAACCCCACGCCGGGCTCGGAGTGGGATGCAGCCCCACAAGACCGCCAGGACGAGTTCGTGCGCCGCGTGCAGGCCCAGGGCGTTCCTTGCACGGTGCGCGATACCAAGGGCGATGAGATTGCGGCAGCGTGTGGTCAGCTCGCAGCGGATGAACGGGAAGATAAGTCCGCCTAACTGATAACATTGGCGGATATGATTATTCCGAATTATCCGCCGCTTGCAGATGACCCCACCGCGCAGGCCTTTGCCGTGCGCGGTCTGAATAAATCTTTCGCTGGACGCCCCGCGGTGTCGAATTTGAGCCTCGACATCCCGCGGGGCTCTATTTATGGCATCGTTGGCCCGAACGGCGCTGGCAAGACCACCATGCTGACCATGGCGTGTGGCCTGCTGCGCCCCGATAGCGGTGAGGCGTTCATCGCCGGGCACAATACGTGGCAGGAACCGATTGCGGCCAAGGCGGCCATGGGCCTGCTCATTGATGGTGCTCCCGTCTTTGACCGCTTGTCAGGCCCAGAGTACCTGTATTATCTAGGCGCATTGCGCAGCATGAACCAAGCCGAGGTGGAGCACCGCAGTGCACAGCTGCTGGATGCCTTGCAGCTTGCCGACGCCGCCGATAAACCCATCGCGGACTATTCCGCAGGCATGACTAAGAAGATCCTTTTGGCAGGTGCGCTTTTGCATAATCCGGAAGTCGTGATCCTCGACGAGCCTTTGGAAGCGGTGGACCCGGTCTCTGGCCAGCTCATTCAGGAGCTCTTGCGCGCCTATGCCGCCCGCGGTGGCACCGTAATCCTGTCTTCACACGTCATGCAATTGGTGGAGGGCTTGTGTGATCATGTGGCCATTATCGCGGGAGGACAGGTGCTATCTGCTGGCCATGTGGAGGAGGTGCGCCAAGGGGGTAGCCTGACGGATGCCTTCATTCACTTTGCCGGTGGGCGTGACTTTGATGCGGGCTCTTTCGATTGGCTGCGCCGTGAAGGCGGCGAGCCGCAGCGCGGGGAAGGGGAGGCGTAAGCTCAATGACTTCGACGCTCCTCAAGCTGCACCGCACACTGTGGGCGCGCAATCTCAAGGCGAATGCCGCGGCGATCATGATCCCTATCTGTCTACTGCTCTACGGACTCATCGGCCTTGCGTCGCTAGGAGCTCTTGCTGCGGCAGATATCTCCATTGGAACTGGGAACGTGCAAGCCCTTACCGTGGCCCCTGCTGTAGGCACGCTTGCCTTTATCGTTATCACCCTCATCATGCCCAGCGGGGAGAATCAGCTTTCTGCCCGTGAGCTCTCCGCGTTGCCGGTGCGGTTAAAAGACATCACACCGGCACTAGCTATTGCCTCAGTACTTAATCTGCGAGCACCTGTATCTGTCCTTCTCTCCATCGCCTATGCGGTGGCGGGAAGTGTGATCTTGGCGGCCAATGGTAAGGCATTGTTTATCCTGCCCTTCTGCCTGGGCATGCTCTTTGCCTTAGTTCTGACGCTGGTTCTAGTGGACCTCGCGGTCTACGCCGGGGCTACTGTCGCGGAGCTAAGCTCGACCACTCTCAAAGTATTGGGTGTGCTGGCGGTGTTCTTGCTCATCTTTGGTTCGAATCGGCTTGCTTCCCTCGCTGGCTCTGACTTCCCATTGGGAACTGTGGGCGAGGGTCTGGCGTGGACGCCCGTAGGCGCACCTGTGGGCTGGGCGCTCGCGCTCGCCCAAGGCGAACCAGTAGTGGCCTTATTGCAGTTTCTCATCGCCGCGGCGTCGCTGGGCGCAGCCATCTGGGCGTGGCACCGGTTGCTGCGCCTGCAGTTCGAGCGCCGCACACTCTTCACGCCGGCGCACCAACGCCGCGAAAAGGCCAAAGGGATAAGCCGCTTTTCCTTGGGCACCTTTTCCTATCGCGGTCCGGCTGCGATGGAATTTACGCGCTCGCTGCGCTACATCTTCCGCGACTCTCGCCTAATCGGCACCATCATCATGCAGCCGATTTTGGCAATGGTTTTTATCATTCAGGGCTTTACTACTGATTCCGTCATGCCTTCTATAGGAGTGCTATTTCTGGGACTCTTCGGCGGAATTGTAGCCACAAATGATTTTGGCTATGACGGTCCAAGCCTGTGGGTAAAGATGGCCGCACCAGTTCGTCCGCGCACGTTTCTCTACGCGCGGCACTGGGCGCACCTGGCGCCCACAGCCATAACTTTCGTCCTCTCGGCGGCGGTGCTTTTCGCGGTGAGCGCCGACAAAGCGCTCACCGGGTGCTTGATGGTGGTCGCACTGGGAATTTTCATTTCTTCTGCAGGATTGTCATTGCTGCTTTCTACCTTTAATCCCTTTGCCACCGCGCGGCCCGGTGGCAATATGTGGGCAGATAAATCCGGCTACTCGGCCAGCGCCTTCTTAAGCGCAATCTTGAGCCTGTTTATCGGCTGGACGCCGATTATCCCTGGAATCATCCCAATGGCAATCGGCTACGGCTCGAATATGGTACTGGTTGCGCTGGGGTTTATCCTCGTCATTGCGGTTCCAGTTGCGTGTTATATCGTTGCCCTCCGGGTAAGCGGCAAACGCGTGGACAACTCCTTGCCTGAAATATACGCCAAGGTGGGGCACTGGGTGTCTTAAACCTTTTGTCCGCGCGACAGTAGCTCCATCGCGGCCCTCCCGGGACGCGATTGGGTCCGTGGGGCTGGGAGTGGGGCCTAAACGACAGGATGTGTGGGTTAAGTAGCAAAAAGTGTGTCTGAGTTACAGTGATCTTGCTGCTCAGGTTGGGTAAATCGGGCGGATATAAGGTCTTGGTGCTTATATCCGCGCGTTTCGTGTTCAATCCATCGGAAT